>NZ_JBFBGN010000099.1:0-25771 GCF_040684675.1 Streptomyces sp. NPDC089915
CCGCGTACTGGACGTACTTGGCTTTCGCCCGGTGCGGCGAGAGCGCGTGCCAGGCGTCGCGGGGCAGACGGGAGTTTGACGACAGGCCCTAGGGGGTGGCACCGACAGCGGGCAGGTACGCGAGCCGGGAGGGCAGGCCGAGGTCGGAGGGGAGCAGCCCGCCGACCCAGCAGTCGCGCAGGGTGCCGCGGTGCTCCATGCCCGCCCGCTGGACGCCCTCGACCGTGAAACCGGCCTTCTCCGCCACCGCGCGGGAGGCGGTGTTGCCGATACCGGCCCGCCAGACCAGGCGGTCGCAGCCGAGCTCCGTGAAGGCCCAGCGGGCGAGGGCCAGCACCGCCTCGGGCGTGTAGCCCCGTCCCCGGTGGGCGGCGACGGCCCAGAACCCGATCTCGTACGCGTGGTCACCGCGCCGGTGCAGCCCCAGGGTCGCGACCAGGGGGCCCTCACGGCCCTCCGCTCCGAGCCGGGCGGCGAAGTTGTACTCGCTCCCCTCCTGCCACCGGGCGGGAGCGTTGCGCGTGACGTACTCGACGGCGTCCTTCTCCTCGTACGGCACGGGGACCGGGATCCAGCGCTGGATCTCCGGGTCCTGGCAGGCCGCGAGGGTCTCGGGGACGTCGGCGGGCACGTGCGGGCGCAGGACCAGCCGCTCGGTGGTCAGAGTGAGGGGTTCCATGAACGGATTGTGACGGCCCGGGGTAACCCGGGCGAGGGGTTTTCGCCCGCACCGGCACCCAACGGCTCCCCCGTACGTTCTCATTCCGGGCGCCCGTGCCCTGCGGACACGGCGGACCTCCCGGCGCGACCACGTCCTCGCTTACGATGGCCGTTGCGGTGGGGTCCACCTGCCGTGCCCGGCTACGTAAAGTGCCCAGGCCCGACCGGCAAGGAGACCAGCCTCAGTGTCCGTCCTCACCAAGCTCATGCGTGCAGGCGAAGGCAAGATCCTGCGCAAACTGCACCGCATCGCGGACCAGGTCAACTCCATCGAAGAGGACTTCGTCAACCTCTCCGACGCCGAGTTGCGGGCCCTCACGGACGAGTACAAGCAGCGCTACCAGGACGGCGAGAGCCTCGACGACCTGCTCCCCGAGGCCTTCGCGACGGTCCGCGAGGCCGCGAAGCGCGTCCTGGGCCAGCGGCACTACGACGTCCAGATCATGGGCGGCGCCGCGCTGCACCTGGGCTACGTCGCCGAGATGAAGACCGGTGAGGGCAAGACCCTCGTCGGCACCCTCCCCGCCTACCTGAACGCCCTGTCCGACAAGGGCGTCCACCTGATCACGGTCAACGACTACCTCGCCGAGCGCGACTCCGAGATGATGGGCCGGGTCCACAAGTTCCTCGGCCTCCAGGTCGGCTGCATCCTCGCGAACATGTCGCCCGCCCAGCGCCGCGAGCAGTACGCCTGCGACATCACGTACGGCACGAACAACGAGTTCGGCTTCGACTACCTGCGCGACAACATGGCCTGGTCGCAGGACGAGCTCGTCCAGCGCGGCCACAACTTCGCCGTGGTCGACGAGGTCGACTCGATCCTCGTCGACGAGGCCCGCACCCCGCTGATCATCTCCGGCCCGGCCGACCAGGCCACGAAGTGGTACGCGGACTTCGCGAAGCTGGTCACCCGCCTGACCAAGGGCGAGGCCGGCCAGCCGCTGAAGGGCATCGAGGAGACCGGCGACTACGAGGTCGACGAGAAGAAGCGCACGGTCGGCATCCACGAGGCCGGTGTCGCCAAGGTCGAGGACTGGCTCGGCATCGAGAACCTCTACGAGTCGGTGAACACCCCGCTCGTCGGCTACCTGAACAACGCCATCAAGGCGAAGGAACTGTTCAAGAAGGACAAGGACTACGTCGTCATCGACGGCGAGGTCATGATCGTCGACGAGCACACCGGCCGTATCCTCGCCGGCCGCCGCTACAACGAGGGCATGCACCAGGCGATCGAGGCGAAGGAGGGGGTGGACATCAAGGACGAGAACCAGACCCTCGCCACGATCACCCTCCAGAACTTCTTCCGCCTCTACTCGAAGCTGTCCGGTATGACCGGTACGGCCATGACCGAGGCCGCCGAGTTCCACCAGATCTACAAGCTCGGCGTCGTCCCGATCCCGACGAACCGCGCCATGCAGCGCAAGGACCAGGCCGACCTCATCTACCGCACCGAGGTCGCCAAGTTCGCCGCCGTCGTCGACGACATCGCGGAGAAGCACGAGAAGGGCCAGCCGATCCTCGTCGGCACGACGTCGGTCGAGAAGTCCGAGTACCTCTCCCAGCAGCTCTCCAAGCGCGGCATCCCGCACGAGGTGCTCAACGCCAAGCAGCACGAGCGCGAGGCCACGATCGTCGCCCAGGCCGGCCGCCGCGGCGCCGTCACCGTCGCCACGAACATGGCCGGCCGCGGTACCGACATCAAGCTCGGCGGCAACCCTGACGACCTCGCCGAGGCGGAGCTGCGCCAGCGCGGCCTCGACCCGGAGGAGCACATCGAGGAGTGGGCGCACGCCCTGCCCGACGCGCTCGCCAGGGCCGAGGCGGCCGTCAAGGCGGAGTTCGAGGAGGTCAAGGAGCTCGGCGGGCTGTACGTGCTGGGCACCGAGCGGCACGAGTCGCGCCGTATCGACAACCAGCTGCGCGGCCGCTCCGGCCGTCAGGGCGACCCGGGCGAGTCCCGCTTCTACCTGTCGCTGGGCGACGACCTGATGCGCCTGTTCAAGGCCCAGATGGTCGAGCGCGTCATGGCCATGGCCAACGTGCCGGACGACGTCCCGATCGAGAACAAGATGGTGACGCGCGCGATCGCGTCGGCCCAGTCGCAGGTCGAGACCCAGAACTTCGAGACGCGCAAGAACGTCCTGAAGTACGACGAGGTCCTCAACAGCCAGCGCGAGGTCATCTACGGCGAGCGCCGCCGCGTCCTGGAGGGCGAGGACCTGCACGAGCAGGTGCGCTTCTTCATGGACGACACCATCGACGCGTACATCGCCGCCGAGACGGTCGAGGGCTTCGCCGAGGAATGGGACCTGGACCGGCTGTGGGGCGCCTTCAAGCAGCTCTACCCGATCAAGGTGACGGTGGAGGAGCTGGAGGAGGCCGCCGGCGACCGCGCGGGCATCACGGCCGAGTTCATCGCGGAGTCCGTGAAGGACGACATCCACGAGCAGTACGGGGCCCGCGAGGCGGCCCTCGGCGCGGACGTCATGCGTGAGCTGGAGCGGCGCGTGGTCCTGTCCGTGCTGGACCGCAAGTGGCGCGAGCACCTCTACGAGATGGACTACCTCCAGGAGGGCATCGGCCTGCGCGCGATGGCCCAGAAGGACCCGCTGGTCGAGTACCAGCGCGAGGGCTTCGACATGTTCAACGCCATGATGGAGGGCATCAAGGAGGAGTCCGTCGGCTACCTGTTCAACCTGGAGGTCCAGGTCGAGCAGCAGGTCGAGGAGGTCCCGGTGCAGGCCTCGGCGGCCCCGTCGCTGACGAAGGACCCGGTGCCGTCGGCGCGCCCGGAGATCCGCGCCAAGGGCCTGGACGCCCCGCAGCGCCCGGACCGCCTGCACTTCTCCGCCCCGACGGTGGACGGCGAGGGCGGCGTGGTCGAGGGCGACTTCGACGACGCCAACGGCGGCGGCGACGGCCTGACGCGGGCGGAGCGCCGCAAGGCGCAGAAGGCCACGGGTGGGCGGCGCCGCAAGAAGTAACCCGCGCCTCCATCGCACCGGCCGTCTCCGGACACCCTCAGGGTGTCGGGGGGCGGCCGGTTCGGGTTTACGGGGGGACCCCCAGCCCTCCCTGAGACCGCTGAGTGGGCCCCGCCCACCCCCGACCTCGCCCGGCCGGACTCCGCCCTCAGCCCGTCCACCCGCACCCGGGAGGCGGCTTCGTGTGTACGCAGTGTGATCGGGGTGGGGGAGGGGGCAGGGGGGTGGCGGTGGGGCCGGGAGGGTGAGGTGGGCGTACCCCTTCGGGCTTAGTCGGGTGGGGGTGTGGGCGTCTACCCAGGGCCTCTGTGGGGGGTTTCGGGGGCGTGGGGGCGGGGGTCCGGCGCTCGGATAGGTGAACCTCGGCGTGGGGGTTCGTGGGCGTTCGTGGGGGGCGCGTCGGCGGTTGCGGAGCGTGTTCGGGGGGTCGTAGAAAACCCGCATCGAGTTACCGCCTGGTACCGCCGGGCTCGGTCTGATCGGGGGAACGCCATGGACACCACCGCGCGCGGGATCGTCGGCGGTGAGGGCAGTCGCAGCAGGGCCGGCGGGGCCGGTCGGGCCCGGCCCGCCGGGCGCCGGGACCAGCGGCGGCCGGGGGGCGGGCCCGGCCCGGCGGCGGGGCCGGTGCCGCTCGGGGGCGGGAGCGTTCCGGCGCAGGTCGGGAGGCCGGGAGCCGGGAGGCCGGGGGCTGGGAGCGTCCCGCCGCAGGTCGGGACCGTTCCGGTACAGGTTGGGCGGCCGCCGGCCGGGAGTGCTTCGGCGCAGGGGCGGGTGGGGCGGCGGGTGGGGCCGCATGACTGGTTCGCGCAGCGGATCCTCGCCGTCGTCAGTGGGCAGCGGCCCGTGCATTCGCTGCTCGGGCTGACCGTCGGGGAGGCGTACGACCAGTTGGTCGCGCTCGCGCCCAGCGGGCCGCTGCGCGACCGGTTGCGGCCCGTGCTGCGGCACTGCGGGCGGTTCCACCCGGGGCCCGGGGTGATCGAGGCCTTCGCGCGGATCGCGGCCGGGGAGCGGGTCTCCGCGATGGCGTTCCGGCTGGAGCAGGGGGCCGATCTGCGGTGGCGGTGCGCGGCCGTGGAGATCCGGGGGCCCCGGCTCTGGGGGAGTCCGCCCGGTGCGGTCGTATCCTGAGGGGGTTTTCCGACTACCGAAAGCAGCCGGCCATGCGCGTGTACGTCCCCCTGACTCTCCCCGGGCTCGCCGAGGCGCACAAGGCCGGCGAGCTGGGGCCCGCCCCGCTCCGGGCGTACGCCGTGACCCCCGGGCTGCGGGAGTGGTACGTCTCCGACGACATCGAGGAGCTGGAGTACGCGGCCCTGGGCCGCGCCGCCGCCGCCTCGCTGCGGATGCTGGCCGAGGACGCCGCCGCCCCGCGCAAGCGGGTCGTCGTCGCCGTCGACGTGGAGGACAGGGCCGCCGTCGCGTCCCCGGGCGTGGACGAGGCCACCCTCGGGCAGGTGACGCTGGGCGCCGCCGTGCGGCTCACCGTGGCCGCCGCCGTGCACGTGGACGCCGCGGACGCCGAGGAGGACGTCACGGCCGCCGCAGGGGCCCTCGCTGCCGCCGACGCCGGGGACGACGACGCGCGGTTCGTCGTCGACGGTGCCGAGGACCACGAGCTGCTGTGGTTCGGCGTGCAGGAGATCCCGGGGCTGCTGGGATGAGTGCCGAGATCCGGGTGAGCGCGGCTGGTGCCCACATCGTGTGGGACTGGAACGGGACCCTGCTGCACGACATCGACGCGGTCATGGTCGCCACCAACGCCTCCTTCGCGGAGCTCGGTTTTCCGCCGATCACCCTGGAGAGGTACCGCGAGCTGTACGTGGTGCCGGTGCCGAGGTTCTACGAGCGGCTGATGGGGCGGCTGCCCACCGAGGCCGAGTGGGCCGTCATGGACGAGGCCTTCCACCGCCACTACTGGGCGGCGGCCGCGGACTCCGGCCTCGCCGAGGGGGCGCGGGAGCTGCTGCGGGGCTGGCAGGAGGACGGGCTCACCCAGTCCCTGCTGTCGCTCGCACCCCACGAGAAGCTCGTGCCCCTGGTCCGCGAACACGGCATCGACGTGCACTTCCTCCGCGTCGACGGCCGTACCGGGCCCTCGCACACCTCCAAGGCGGGGCACCTCGTACGCCATATGGCGGCCATGGAGGCGGCCGGTGTGACGGCTTCCCGTACGGTCCTCGTCGGTGACGCCGTGGACGATGCGCTGGCCGCCGCCCACGTGGGCGCCCGCGCCGTCCTGTACACCGGCGGATCCCACAGCCGGACCAGTCTGCTGTCGGCCGGCGTGCCGGTCGTCGACAGCCTCGCGGAGGCCGTCGCCACCGCCCGTGAGCTGGCCGGATAGTCACCCCCGCACGCCGCGGCGGCCACGTCGCTGGCCAGAGTGTCCAGGTTTTGCCCCGGGATTTGTACAGATGCAGTGAATGACGACCTGGGGGTGGGGCGAGATAGCCTTGTACCCGTGATCAGCGCGATAGTCCTCGGGGGCACTGACGCCCCCGGCCCGCGCCCGGCGCACGTCCGTGCCCGGGCCTTCGCTGATCCTGGCCGCCGGGACCTGTCGATCACGGTCGAAGCGTTCCCGGGCGGCTCTCCCGACGACACGGCGTCGCGACCGGATCCGGACGATGGGCATTCCGTCCGGCGCTTTGTCATTCCTTCCTTCCCCTACGTCACGCAATGGCGCGCGACAGGAGCCAGAGGACATGCAGACCAAGCTGGACGAAGCAAAGGCCGAGCTGCTCGCGCGGGCGGCACGGGTAGCTGAGAACAGCCCGGCCGGGGGGCTACTTCCGACTGGGTCCGAGCAGGGGCAGCACCCCGGGCAGGGCGCGACGCTCGCGTACCTCCAGCGCTACTACCTGCACACGGCCCCCGAGGACCTCGCGGACCGCGACCCGGTCGACGTGTTCGGCGCGGCGCTCTCCCACTACCGGCTGGCCGAGAACCGCCCGCAGGGCACCGCGAACGTGCGCGTGCACACCCCCACGGTCGAGGAGAACGGCTGGACCTCCAGCCACTCGGTCGTCGAGGTCGTCACCGACGACATGCCGTTCCTCGTGGACTCGGTCACCAACGAGCTGTCCCGCCAGGGCCGCGGCATCCACGTCGTGATCCACCCGACGGTCGTCGTGCGCCGTGACGTCACCGGCAAGCTGATCGAGATCCTCGGCCCCGACTGCGACGCCCACGGCCCCAAGACCGCGCGCCCCCACGACTCCCTCGTCGAGTCCTGGATCCACGTCGAGATCGACCGCGAGACCGACAAGGCCGACCTCAAGCAGATCACCGGTGACCTGCTGCGCGTCCTGTCCGACGTCCGCGAGTCCGTCGAGGACTGGGAGAAGATGCGCGACGCGGCGCTGCGCATCGCCGACGAGCTGCCGAACGAGCCGAGCGCCCCCGACCTGCGCGAGTACGAGCAGGAGGAGGCCCGCGAGCTGCTGCGCTGGCTGGCCGACGACCACTTCACCTTCATCGGCTTCCGCGAGTACAACCTGGTCGACGGCGACGCCCTCGCGGCCGTCCCCGGCACCGGCCTGGGCATCCTGCGCTCCGACCCGGTCCACCAGGGCCAGGAGGACGCGCACCCCGTCTCGCCGTCCTTCAACCGGCTGCCGGCCGACGCCCGCGCCAAGGCCCGCGAGCACGAGCTGCTGGTGCTGACGAAGGCCAACAGCCGCGCGACCGTGCACCGCCCGTCGTACCTCGACTACGTCGGCGTGAAGAAGTTCGACGCCGAGGGCAACGTCGTCGGCGAGCGCCGCTTCCTCGGCCTGTTCTCCTCCGCCGCGTACACCGAGTCCGTGCGCCGCGTCCCGGTGATCCGCCGCAAGGTCGCCGAGGTGCTGGAGGGCGCCGGCTTCTCGCCGTCCAGCCACGACGGCCGCGACCTGCTCCAGATCCTGGAGACCTACCCGCGCGACGAGCTGTTCCAGACCCCGGTCGACAAGCTCCGCGAGATCGCCACCTCCGTCCTGTACCTCCAGGAACGCCGCCGGCTGCGGCTCTACCTGCGCCAGGACGAGTACGGCCGCTACTACTCGGCGCTCGTCTACCTGCCGCGCGACCGGTTCACCACCGGCGTCCGGCTGCGGCTGATGGACATCCTGAAGGAGGAGCTCGGCGGCACCAGCGTCGACTTCACCGCCTGGAACACCGAGTCGGTCCTCTCCCGCATCCACTTCGTCGTCCGCGTCCCGCAGGGCACCCAGCTGCCCGCGCTGACCGACGCCGACGTCGAGCGCGTCGAGACCCGCCTGGTCGAGGCCGCCCGCTCCTGGGCCGACGGCTTCGGCGAGGCGCTGACCGCCGAGCTGGGCGAGGAGCGCGCCGCCGAGCTGCTGCGCAAGTACAGCGGCTCCTTCCCCGAGGGCTACAAGGCCGACCACACGCCGCGCATGGCCGTGTCCGACCTGTGCCACCTGGAGCGGCTGTCCGCCAGCGACCGCGAGTTCGCGCTGTCGCTGTACGAGCCCGTCGGCGCGGGCCCGGGCGAGCGCCGGTTCAAGATCTACCGCGAGGGCGAGCAGGTCTCCCTGTCCGCCGTGCTGCCGGTCCTCCAGCGCCTGGGCGTCGAGGTCACCGACGAGCGCCCGTACGAGCTGCGCCGCAGCGACCGGGTGAGCGCCTGGATCTACGACTTCGGCCTGCGGATGCCGCTGTCCACCGGCAACGGTGACTCCTACCTCGGCGACGACGCCCGCGAGCGGTTCCAGGAGGCCTTCGCGGCCGTGTGGACCGGCGAGGCCGAGAACGACAACTTCAACACCCTCGTCCTGGGCGCCGGGCTCACCTGGCGGCAGGCCGTGGTCCTGCGCGCGTACGCCAAGTACATGCGCCAGGCCGGCTCCACCTTCAGCCAGGACTACATGGAGGACACCCTCCGCAACAACGTCCACACCACCCGGCTGCTGGTCTCCCTCTTCGAGGCTCGGATGTCGCCGGGCCGCCAGGCCGCCGGCACCGAGCTCGTCGACGCGATGCTGGAGGAGCTGGACGGGGCCCTGGACCAGGTCGCCTCGCTCGACGAGGACCGCATCCTGCGGGCGTTCCTGACGCTGATCAAGGCCACCCTGCGGACGAACTTCTTCCAGCCGAACGGCGCGGGCGAGCAGCACGCGTACGTGTCGATGAAGTTCGACCCGCAGGCCATCCCGGACCTGCCGGCCCCGCGCCCGGCCTTCGAGATCTGGGTGTACTCCCCGCGCGTCGAGGGCGTCCACCTGCGCTTCGGCAAGGTCGCCCGCGGCGGTCTGCGCTGGTCCGACCGGCGCGAGGACTTCCGTACGGAGATCCTCGGCCTGGTCAAGGCGCAGATGGTGAAGAACACCGTCATCGTCCCGGTCGGCGCCAAGGGCGGCTTCGTCGCGAAGAACCTGCCGGACCCGTCGGTGGACCGCGACGCGTGGCTCGCCGAGGGCATCGCGTCCTACAAGATCTTCATCTCGGCGCTGCTCGACATCACCGACAACATGGTCGCGGGCGAGGTCGTCCCGCCCAAGGCCGTGGTCCGCCACGACGGGGACGACACCTACCTGGTCGTCGCCGCCGACAAGGGCACCGCGACCTTCTCCGACATCGCCAACGGCGTCGCCGAGTCCTACGGCTTCTGGCTGGGCGACGCCTTCGCCTCGGGCGGCAGCGCCGGCTACGACCACAAGGGCATGGGCATCACGGCCCGCGGCGCCTGGGAGTCCGTCAAGCGGCACTTCCGCGAGCTGGGCCACGACACCCAGACCGAGGACTTCACGGTCGTCGGCGTCGGCGACATGTCCGGTGACGTCTTCGGCAACGGCATGCTGCTCTCCGAGCACATCCGCCTGGTCGCAGCCTTCGACCACCGGCACATCTTCATCGACCCGACCCCGGACGCGGCCACCTCGTACGCGGAGCGCCGGCGCCTGTTCGAGCTGCCGCGCTCCTCGTGGGCGGACTACGACAGCGCGCTGCTGTCGGCGGGCGGCGGCATCCACCCGCGCACCGCGAAGGCCATCCCGGTCAACGCGCAGATGCGGGCGGCCCTCGGCATCGAGGCGGGTGTCACCAAGATGACCCCGGCCGACCTGATGCAGGCCATCCTCAAGTCCCCGGTGGACCTGCTGTGGAACGGCGGCATCGGTACGTACGTCAAGGCGACGGCCGAGACGCACGCCGACGTCGGCGACAAGGCCAACGACGCCATCCGCGTCAACGGCGCCGACGTCCGCGCGCAGGTCATCGGCGAGGGCGGCAACCTGGGTCTGACCCAGCTGGGCCGGATCGAGTTCGCCCGCAGCGGCGCCGGCGGCGAGGGCGGCAAGGTCAACACCGACGCCATCGACAACAGCGCGGGCGTGGACACCTCCGACCACGAGGTGAACATCAAGATCCTGCTCAACGCGCTGGTCACCGAGGGCGACATGACGGTCAAGCAGCGCAACAAGCTGCTCGCCGAGATGACGGACGAGGTCGGCCACCTGGTCCTGCGCAACAACTACGCGCAGAACACGGCCCTGGCCAACGGCTCCGCGCAGGCGCCGAGCCTGCTGCACGCGCAGCAGCGCTTCATGCGCCGTCTGGGCCGTGACGGCCAGCTGGACCGCCAGCTGGAGTTCCTGCCCAACGACCGGCAGATCCGCGAGCTGCTGAACACCGGCCGCGGTCTGACGCAGCCGGAGCTGGCCGTCCTGTTCGCCTACACCAAGATCACGGTGGCGGACGAGCTGATCCACACCGAGCTCCCCGACGACCCGTACCTGCGCCGTCTGCTGCACGCCTACTTCCCGGGCGCGCTGGTGGCGAGGTTCCCCGAGCAGGTCGACGCGCACGCCCTGCGCCGGGAGATCATCACCACCCTGCTGGTGAACGACACCGTCAACACCGGTGGTTCGACCTTCCTGCACCGCCTGCGGGAGGAGACCGGGGCCTCGCTGGAGGAGATCGTCCGGGCGCAGCTGTCGGCGCGCGAGATCTTCGGCCTGGCCGAGGTGTGGGACGCCGTCGAGGCGCTCGACAACAAGGTCGCGGCCGGTGTCCAGACCCGGATCCGGCTGCACTCGCGGCGTCTGGTGGAGCGCGGTACGCGCTGGCTGCTGAACAACCGGCCGCAGCCGCTGCAGATCACCGAGACCGTCGAGCTGTTCGGCGAGCGGGTGGCGCGGGTCTGGGCGGAGCTGCCGAAGCTGGTGCGCGGCGCGGACCTGGAGTGGTACCAGTCGGTGATGGACGAGCTGACCGGCGAGGGCGTGCCCTCGGAGCTCGCGGCGAAGGTGGCCGGGTTCTCCTCGGCCTTCCCGACGCTGGACATCGTCGCGACCGCCGACCGGACGGGCGTGGACCCGCTGGCCGTGGCCGAGGCGTACTACGACCTCGCCGACCGGCTGGACATCACGCAGCTGATGGACCGGATCATCGAGCTGCCGCGTGCGGACCGCTGGCAGTCGATGGCCCGCGCGTCGATCCGCGAGGACCTGTTCGCGGCGCACGCGGCGCTGACCGCCGACGTGCTGTCGGTGGGCGACGCGGACGCGACTCCCGAGGAGCGCTTCAAGGCGTGGGAGGAGAAGAACGCGGCGCTGCTCGGCCGGGCGCGGACGACCCTGGAGGAGATCCGGGGCTCGGACGACTTCGACCTGGCGAACCTGTCGGTGGCGATGCGCACGATGCGTTCGCTGCTGCGGGTGCACGGCTGAGCGGGTAGCGGCTGACGGACGGAAACGGGCCGGGCCCGGAACCCCTTTCGAGGGGTTCCGGGCCCGGCCCGTTCGCGCTGCCGTCAGCCGCGGGTGAAGGCCTCGTAGGCGTCGCAGACCTCCTGGGAGGGGCCGTCCATGCGGATGACGCCCGACTCCAGCCAGATCGCCCGGTCGCAGGTCTCGCGGACGGTGCCGATGGAGTGGCTGACGAGGAAGACGGTGCCGGCGTGGGAGCGGAGTTCCTCGATGCGGGTCTGGCTGCGGCGCTGGAAGGCGGCGTCGCCGGTGGCGAGGGCCTCGTCGATCATCAGGACGTCGTGGTCCTTGGCGGCGGCGATGGAGAACCGCAGCCGGGCGCCCATGCCGGAGGAGTAGGTCCGCATGGGCAGGGAGATGAAGTCGCCCTTCTCGTTGATGCCGGAGAAGTCGACGATGTCCTGGTAGCGCTCGCGGATCTGCTGCTTGGTCATGCCCATCGCGAGGCCGCCGAGGACCACGTTCCGTTCGCCGGTGAGGTCGTTCATCAGGGCGGCGTTCACTCCGAGGAGGGAGGGCTGGCCGTGTGAGTAGACGGCGCCGCGGGCCACCGGCTGGAGGCCGGCGATGGCCTTGAGGAGGGTGGACTTGCCGGAGCCGTTGGTGCCGATGAGGCCGATGGCCTCGCCCTTGTAGGCGGTGAAGCTGACGCCGCGGACGGCGTGGACCTCGCGGACGCCGGGGGCGGGCCCCCGGGAGAAGATCCGGCTGAGGGCGGCGGTGGCGCCGCCCTTGCGGCCGCCGGCGTGCACCTTGTAGACGACGTGCACCTCGTCGGCGATGACGGTGGGGACGCGGGTGTCGGCGGCGCCGCCGGCGGTGGTGCGGGTGAGGGTGTCAGCCACGGCCGTACTCCTCCTCTGCCTTCCAGAAGTAGACGAATCCGCCGACGCCGGCGAGCAGGGCCCAGCCCGCCGCGATCAGCCAGACGTGGTGGGGGAGCTGCGAGGCCTTGAAGCTGTCGATCAGGGCGAAGCGCATCAGGTCGATGTAGACGGCCGCGGGGTTGAGCTTGAGCATCAGCGTGACCCAGTGCGGCAGGTGGTCCGAGCGCAGCATGGTGTCGATGGACCACATGACGCCCGAGGAGTACATCCAGGTGCGCAGGACGAACGGCATCAGCTGGCTGACGTCCGGGTTCTTGCTGCCGATGCGGGCCATGACCATGGCGCAGCCGGCGCAGAAGACGGCCATCAGGAAGAGGGCCGGGGCGGCGAGCAGCCAGGTCGGGGACGGCATCTGGCCGAAGGCCAGCAGCAGGATGACCAGGGCGCCCATGGTGACGAGCAGCTGCTGGAAGAGCTGGACGACGGCCGACAGGGGCAGGCTGGCGCGGGGGAAGTGCAGGGCGCGGACCAGGCCGAGGTTGCTGTGGACGGCGCGGGTGCCGGTGTTGATGGAGCTGCCGATGAAGTCCCAGACGAAGACGCCGGTGATCAGGAACGGCAGGTAGTCGGGTACGCCGTGGCTGGCGTGCATGACCATGCCGAAGATGAAGTAGTAGACGGCGGCGTTCAGCAGCGGGGTCATCAGGTGCCAGACCTGGCCGAGCTTGGCCGTGCTGTACGTGGCCTGCATGCGGGCGGTGGCGTACGCGATCACGAAGTGGCGCCGGGCCCACAGCTGTGCGACGTAGCTCGGCAGGGAGGGGCGGGCGCCGCTGAGGGTCAGGCCGTGGGCCGCCGCCAGTTCCGCCGCGGTGACGGGGGCCGCGGTGGCGGGGGGCGCGGTGGTCGCTCGGGTCACGGGCTTCGCTTTCGCCGGGGTCGGGGCGTCGCCGGGGGCGCCTGTGGGGGCCCGGACGGGGTCCGGGGCGGGGAGCGTACGACGGGACGGGTCCGTATCGTCGCTACGGCGAGGTTAGGGCCCTCAAGGTCGGAACGCAACCGTATCGTCGTGACGGGTTTGTGACGTCGTGCACGGCTATGCTCTGTCCATGACCAACGAGCCCGCCGCCGCCCCGACCGCCCTCGCCGCGCCCGCCTCCGCCCAGGCCCGCCGCGCCCCCGCCGGAGCGGCCGTCCTGCGCGAGGACGTCACGGAGGCGATCCGCGCGGCGGTGGTCGCGGAGCTGGCGGAGGCGGGCTTCGCCCGGATGTCCATCGAGGGCATCGCCCGGCGGGCCGGCGTCGGCAAGACGGCGGTCTACCGGCGCTGGAAGTCCAAGCTCCACCTGGTCCTCGACCTGATCGGGGCCTTCGCCGCCGACGGCCTGCCCGTCCCCGCCACCGGCTCCCTCTACGGGGACGTACGGGCGCTGCTGGAGGTGATGACGCACGTCCTGCGCCACCCCGTGGCCTCGGCCGTCATCCCCGACCTGCTGGTGGAGTCCGCGCGGAACCCGGAGATCGCCGACGCCGTGCGCGGGGCCCTGCTGGACGGCCAGCGCCGCCTCGCCGAGGGGATCGTCGCCGAGGCCGTCGCGCGCGGCGAGCTGGAGGACCAGTCCTCCCCCGAGCGGGCCCTGGACCTGGCGGTCGGCCCCCTGTACTGGCGGCAGGTCATCGTGGGCGACGCCGTACCGCCGGCCTACCTCGACGAGCTCGCCCGCTCGGTCGTGGCCGGGCTGAAGGCCGGCTGACCCCTCCGCCCGCCCTCTCCGCCCACCCGCCGATGTGATCCGGGCCACAACCTGTCACGGCGGGCGGGCCCCCGGTGTCCTGTGGTCGAACCCCTTGGAACCGGAGGAGAGACCATGAGCGGCAAGAGCACCGAAGTCCTCGTCATCGGCGGCGGCTACGCGGGCGTCATGGCGGCCAACCGCCTCACCCTGCGCGCCGGCGTCGCGGTGACGCTGGTCAACCCGCGCCCGGACTTCGTCCACCGCGTCCGCCTCCACCAGCTGGCCGGCGGCACCGACCCGGCGGTGGTGGAGTACCGCGAGGTGCTGGCCGAGGGCGTACGGCTGCTGGTCGACAGCGTGACCCGGATCGACGCGGCCGGCCGCGCCGTGGAGCTGGCCTCGGGCGCCACCGCCGGCTACGACTACCTCGTCTACGCCGTCGGCAGCGGCAGCGCCGACCCGAGCGTCCCCGGGGCCGCCGAGCACGCCTACCCGCTGGCCACCTTCGAGGAGGCGCGGCGGCTGCGCCCGGTCCTGGAGGCCGCGCCCGCGCAGGCCCCGGTGGTCGTGGTCGGCGGCGGCCCGACCGGCATCGAGACGGCCGCCGAGCTGGCCGAGGAGGGCCGGGCGGTGACCCTCGTGTGCGGCGGGGTCCTCGGCCCCTACCTCCACGCCCGCGGCCGGCGCTCGGTGGCCCGCCGGCTGGCGGCGCTCGGGGTGAGCGTGCTGGAGGGCCCCGGCGCACGGGTGACGGAGGTGACCGCCGACGCCGTGCGGCTGGCCGACGGCCGCGAGCTGCCCGCGGCGGTCACCGTCTGGAGCGCCGGCTTCGGCGTGCCGGACCTGGCCGCGCGCAGCGGGCTGCGCACCGACGCCCTGGGCCGCCTGCTGACCGACGAGACCCTGACCAGCGTGGACGACGAACGCATCGTGGCGGCGGGGGACTCGGCGGCCCCCTCGGACCTGCCGCCCCGGATGAGCTGCCAGGCCGCGATCCCCCTGGGCGCGCGGGCCGCGGACACCGTCCTCAGCCGGATCGCGGGGGAGCGGCCCGGGACCCTCGGCCAGCGCTTCGCGGGGCAGTGCATCAGCCTGGGCCGGCGCGACGGGATCTTCCAGTTCGCCACCAAGTCCGACGACGCCGTCCGGTTCCACGTCGACGGCCGCCTCGGCGCCAAGCTGAAGGAGCTCGTCTGCAACGGCATCCTCAAGCACCTGTCGGGCGAGGCCCGGGAGCCCGGCGGCTACAAGATGCACCAGGCCTCGGGGGCCACCCGCCACAAGCTCCTCGCGGCCGGGCGCACCGAGACGCCGGCGGCCGTCGAGCAGGCCGCCTGACCACGGGTTTCACGGCCGATCGGTCGGACGGGGCACTGGCGGGACGGCCCCCCGTACAAGATGATCTTGCGGCGGGCGCGCGTTCGAAGACATCCCCGGCCGGCCGGCCGTGAAAGAGAGGCACCGAGACATGAGCACCGAGAGCACCGAGAGCACCGCGAGAGCCGAGGGCACGGACCCGGCGACCGAGGTGTTCGTCGCCCACCGCAACCTGCTCTTCACCGTCGCCTACGAGATGATCGGATCGGCCGCCGACGCCGAGGACGTCCTCCAGGAGACCTGGCTGCGCTGGGTCGACGTCGACCTCAGCCAGATCCGCGAACAGCGCGCCTACCTGGTCCGGATCACCACCCGCCAGGCCCTCAACCGGCTGCGCAGCCTCCAGCGCCGCAAGGAGTCCTACGTCGGCCAGTGGCTGCCCGAGCCGCTGCTCACCACCCCCGACGTGGCCGAGGACGCCGAACTCGCCGAGAGCGTGTCGATGGCGATGATGCTCGTCCTCGAAACCCTCGCGCCCACCGAACGCGCCGTCTTCGTCCTGCGCGAGGTCTTCGACTTCGGCTACGAGGAGATCGCCGCCGCCGTCGACAAGACCCCCGCCGCCGTACGCCAGATCGCCCACCGGGCCCGCAAGCACGTCGACGCCCGCCGCCCGCGCCAGGCCGTCCCCCGCAGCGCCGCCTCGGCGGCGGTGGAGTCCTTCCTGCGCGCCATCGAGACCGGCGACCCGCAGACCCTCCTCGACGTCCTCGCCCCCGACGTGGTCCTGATCGGCGACGGCGGCGGCCTCAAGCAGGCCGCGCTGCGCCCCATCGGCGGCGCCGAGACGGTGGCCCGCTTCCTGTTCGGCGGGATCGGCAAGAACAAGCTCCCGCTCTCGCTGGCCCCCACCGTGGTCAACGGCGCTCCGGCGCTCGTCGCCCACCTGGGCGGCGAGCTCGACGGGATCATGACGATGCGGATCGAGAACGGCCTCGTCACCGGCCTCTACTACGTCCGCAACCCCGAGAAGCTGACCCGCGTCCTGTCCGAGACCCCGCTCACCCTGCGCTGACGGCCGCCGCCCCGCCGTCCTACGGCCACAGGCCCGCCGTCAGCGGCGTGCGGGCCCCGGCCGGGGACGCGGACGGGCTCGCGGGCGCCGCGGGAGCGGGGTGGCGGTCCTCCGGCGGGACCACGGCCGGCAGCGGCGTCTGCTGGCCCAGGAACACGCGGCGCACCACGCGCTCGGCCGCGAACCCGTCGTCGTGGGTGCAGAAGCGCGCGCGGAACGCGGCGCGCAGCTGCGCCGAGCGGGAGCCCTGCCAGTGCCCGGTGCTGAAGATGTCGACCAGCTCGTCCTCGGTCCGGGCGATCGCCCCGGGCGGGCAGGCCCGCAGGTCGAAGTAGGTGCCCCGGGCGGCCTCGTACGCCTCCCAGTCGTCCGCGTGGATCACGATCGGCCGGTCCAGGGAGGCGTAGTCGAACATCAGGGAGGAGTAGTCGGTGACCAGCGCGTCCGAGGCGAGACAGAGCTCCTCCACCGAGGGATGGCCGGAGACGTCCAGCAGCCTCGGGTGCGTCTCCGGGGAACGCCCGGTGCCCGCGTACGTGAGGTGGGTGCGGGCCAGGACCGTGAAGCGCGGGCCCAGGTCCCGCAGGACCCGTTCGAAGTCCAGGTGCTCGGGCCGGCTGCGCCGGTAGTCGCGGTGGGTGGGGGCGTACAGGATCGCGACGGTGCCCGGGGCGATCCCGAGGCGCTCGCGCAGGGCGAGGACCTCGGCCTGGGTGGCCCGGTGGAAGGGGTCGTTGCGCGGATAGCCGTATTCGAGGGTGGTGTAGGAGGCGGGCACGGCCTTCTCCCAGACCAGGGTGGAGTGCCGGTTCGCGGAGAGCAGGTAGTCCCACTGGTCGGCGCCGCGCAGCAGGCCCTCGAAGTCCGCGGTGGGGGTGGCCGCCGGCCGGTCCTGGAGGTCGAGGCCGACCCGCTTGAGGGGGGTGCCGTGCTGGGTCTGGAGCAGGACCTGGCCCGGCCGCTTGACCAGGCCCCGGTCGAAGTTGACGTTCGTCGTCAGGTACGCGGCCCGGGCCAGGGCCGTCCAGTACGCCGCCGACCCCGGCCTCAGCGGGGTCGTCTCGGGCGGCAGCGTCGCCGTGTGCCGGGGGTCGCAGATCCACGCCGTGCGCATGCGCGGGGCCAGTTCGCGCAGCTTGGCCTCGACGGCGGCCGGGTTGCAGGCGTAGCCGCCGTGCCAGTACGCGGAGAACACCGCGAGCTCGGGCCGCAGCGGCAGCAGCCGCTGGACCCGGTAGTGCAGGCGCAGGGCGCTCTCGCGCAGCCCCCGCCACAGGGCCGCACCCGCCCGCGCCGTGGCCAGCGCCGCCGCCCGGGCCGCCGAGGCCAGCCGGTAGGTGCGCCGGACCCCCAGCCGCATCAGCGTGTGCCGCAGCCGGTCGGTGCGGCTCAGCGACAGCGGCTGCGCCCCGGCACCGGCCGGGGTGCGGTAGCGGCGCAGCAGGGCCGAGGCGCGCGCGAAGAACTCGGCGCGGCCGGAGCGCGGGAGGCGGCGCGGGTCGGCGTACAGGGCGCAGAAGTGCTCGGCCATCCGCCGGTGCACCGCCGGGCGCCAGCGCTCCAGTTCGGGGCGGCCCGCCAGGTAGCCGAAGACCCGGTCGTACTGGTCGAAGACGTCGAGGTGGCGGCGGCTGGTGGTGGTCAGGATCGAGCCGGTGCGGCGCTGGCGGTAGTGCACGCAGACCCGGTCCAGGACGGCCACGGACTCGGCGGCCAGCAGCGCCGGATAGGTCCAGGGGGTGTCCTCGTAGAGGCCGGGCGGGAATTCGAGGCCCTCGCGCTCCACGTACTCGCGGCGGTACGCCTTGTTCCACACCACCATCAGCATGGAGAGCAGGGCCGGGCGGTCGGCGAGCCGGAAGCTGGCCGGGCCCTCCTCGGAGAGCCGGTGCGCCAGACGGTTGCGGACCAGCTCGCCGGTCCAGAAGGAACGGGCGTAGTCGTAGACGAGGACGTCGGGGGAGCCGGTGGCCTTGAGCCGGTCGGTGACGGCCTGGAGGGCGCCCGGGGCGAGGGTGTCGTCCCCGTCCAGGAAGATCAGGTAGTCGCCGGTGGCCCGGGCCAGGCCCGCGTTGCGGGCCGGGCCCAGGCCCAGGTTGTGCGCCAGGTGCACGGCGGTGACCCGGGGGTCCCGGGCCGCGTACTCGTCGATGATCGAGCCGCAGGCGTCGGGGGAGGCGTCGTCGACCGCGATCAGCTCCAGATCCGGGTACGACTGCGACAGGACCGACTCCAGGCTCTCCTGGAGGTACGCCTGAACCTTGTACGCGGGCACGATGACGCTGAACCGGGGCACGGCACATCCAGGGGTCGGCGCGGGCATATTGCCCTGGAACGCGCGCGCGGCGTTCGGGTTACGCACCCTGCGGCATTCGGGTTACCCAGCGTCAACACGCCACGTCAACGGCATGATCACGGCGGCTTTTCAGGCTATTTGACCGCCCCGGCCATCACCCCCGTGACGAACTGCCGCTGGAAGGCGAAGAAGACGACGAGCGGCACCGTCATCGACAGGAACGCGCCGGGCGCCAGCACGTCGATGTTGTTCCCGAACTGCCGCACCTGCTGCTGGAGCGCCACCGTCACCGGCGGGTGCGCCGAGTCGGCGAAGACCAGCGCCACCAGCATGTCGTTCCACACCCAAAGGAACTGGAAGATGCCGAGCGAGGCGATCGCCGGCCCGCCCAGCGGCAGCACCACCCGGGCGAACAGCCGCAGTTCGCCCGCCCCGTCGAGCCGCGCCGCCTCCAGCAGCTCGCGCGGGATCTCCGCGAAGAAGTTCCGCAGCAGGAACACCGCGAAGGGCAGCCCGAACGCCGTGTGGAACAGCACCACCCCCGCGGTCGTCTCGAACAGGCCGACGGCGCCGAACAGTTCGGAGACCGGGATCAACGCCACCTGCACGGGTACCACCAGCAGCCCCACCACGACCAGGAACAGCCAGTCCCGGCCCGGGAACTCCAGCCAGGCGAAGGCGTATCCGGCGAGCGCGCCCAGGGCCAGGACCAGCAGCGTCGCCGGAACGGCGATCGCGACCGTGCTCAGCAGGGAACCCGTGATCGTGTCGTTCGCCAGCAGGTGCGCGTAGTTGGACGCCGTCAGCCGCGAGGGCGCCGTCAGTGCCCGCCACCAGCCGCCCCGGTTCAGCTCGTCCGGGGACAGGAAGGAGGAGACCAGCAGGCCGAGGGTGGGCACCAGCCAGAACACCGCGGCCACCACCAGGAACACGCGCAGCAGCACACCGCCCGCGATACGCCGCACGACGCTCACCGCCCGGCCTCCTTCCGCATCCGCCGGATATTCAGCAGCATCACCGGCACCACCAGCACCAGCAGCAGGACCGCGATGGCACTGCCCAGCCCCTGGTCGGCGTCCGTACCGAACGACGTCCGGTACAGCTGGAGCGCCAGCACGTTCGCGTCGTCCTGCACCGCCCCCGGGGCGATCACGAAGACCAGGTCGAAGACCTTCATCACATTGATGACCAGGGTCACCAGCACCACCACCAGCACCGGAGCCAGCAGCGGCACCGTGATCCGCCGGAACACCTGCCACTCACCCGCCCCGTCGACCCGGGCCGCCTCCAGCAGCTCCCTCGGCACGGCCGCCAGCCCAGCCCCGATCAGCACCATCGCGAACCCGGCCCACATCCACACGTACGCACCGATCACCGCCGGAGTCACCAGCACCGGCCCCAGCCACTCCACCCCCGCGTACGCCTCCCGGAAGTTCGACGCCGGAAGCCGCAGCAGGGCGCCGTCCGCCGACGCCGGCAGGGTGAACGTGCCGTCCGCGCCGGCCGTTGCCGACGCCACCGTCCGGCCGCCGCGCACCGCCTCGACCCGCATCCCCGCCAGACCCGTCTCCGCCGGGTCGACCACGTTCACCGAGCCGCCCCCGCCCCGGGTGAAGTCCTGCCAGACCGTGCCCGTCACCTTCCCCGGCACCGCCCGCGCCCCCACCGCCGCCCGCGCCCCCTCCGGCAGGGCCTCCGGCGCCACCCCGACCAGCGGCAGCAGCACAGGCACCCCGGCCCGTACGGGCCCGCGCGTCACGAAGGCCCCGTCCCCGGCGGCCTCCAGCGGCGAGTCCCGGCCCGGACGGGCCTTCGGGAACGCCGAGGACGGGGCGAAGGCGTCGTGCACCCCGACCGCCACCGCGTTGGCCACGCCCCGGTGCGGATCGTGGTCGTACACCAGCCGGAAGATGATCCCCGCCGCCAGCATCGAGATCGCCATCGGCATGAACACCAGCAGCTTGAACGCCGTCCCCCAGCGCACCCGTTCCGTCAGCACCGCGAACAGCAGCCCCAGCGCCGTCGCCAGGGCCGGGGCCACCGCCACCCACACCGCCGTGTTGCGCAGCGCCGTGCGGATCGCCGGATCGCGCACGATCGCCTCGTAGTTGGCGGCGCCGACGAACGCGTCCCCGGAACGGTCGAAGAGACTGCGGTAGAGCGAGAACCCGATGGGCTCCACCACCAGCGCCCCCAGCAGGACCAGCGCCGGCAGCAGGAACGCCGCCGCGACCAGCCGCCGCCGCACGGCCGCCCGGCGGGCCGGCGAGCCCGGCCGGGCGGCCCGATTCCCCGCGGTCACCGCCCTAGTTCCCGTACGCCTTGGCCGCGTCCGCCTCCAGCCTCGCCTGCGTGCCCGCCACGTCCGACGGGTTCGCCAGGAAGTCCTGGAGCGCCTTCCACTCACCCGTCCCCGGCGTCGCGCCGAACGCCGCCGGCGCCTGGTCCGACATGTCGAAGCGGAAGTCGTCCCCCGCCGCGACCAGCGCCTTCGCGATGCCCCGCTGGATGTCGTTGGGATACGCGGCCAGGTCCACCGCCTTGTTCGGGGAGACGAAACCGCCCGCCCCCGCCTGGATCCGCGCCGCGTCCGCCGACGCCAGGAACGTCAGCAGGGCCTGCGCCCCCTTCGACGGCTTCAGCGCCACCGCCACGTCACCGCCCGAGACCACCGGCGCCTTCGCGCCGACCGCCGGGAAGGGGAAGACCAGCGCGTCCTCGCCGACCTTCGCCTCCGTCTGCGCGATGTTCACGCCCACGAAGTCACCCTCGAAGACCATCGCCGCCGCCGGCCGGTCACCCCCGGTGAACGTCTGCGTCACCGACTTCGGGAACTCCGTCGCGAGGGCCCCGCTGGTACCGCCCGCCAGGAAGTCCTTGCGGCCGAACAGCTGGCCGAGGGTGGTCAGCGCCTCCTTGACGCTGTCGTCCGTCCACTTGATCTCGTGCTTCGCCAGCCGGTCGTACTTCTCCGGACCCGCCTGCGACAGGTAGACGTTCTCGAACCAGTCCGTCAGCGTCCAGCCGTCCGCGCCCGCCACCGACACCGCCGGGGTACCCGAGGCCGAGAGGGTGTCCGCCGCGGCGAGGAGCTCCTTCCACGTCTTCGGCGGCTTGACCCCCGCCGCCGCGAAGGCCTTCGCGTTGTACCAGACCAGCGACTTGTTGGCCGCCTTGTAGTAGACGCCGTACTGGGTGCCGTCGACCGCGCCCAGCTGCCGCCAGCCCGGCGAGTAGTTCGCCTCCAGCTGCGCCCTCGCCTCCGGACCCGCGGGCTGCGCCCACTTGTTGCGCACCGCCGCGACCAGCGCCCCGACCTGCGGGAGCAGCGCCACGTCCGGGGGCTGACCGCCCGCGACCTTCGTACCGAGGAAGGTGACGATGGGGTCCTGGGCCGGGACGAAGGCCACCGTCGCGCCCGTCCGCTTCTCGAACTCCTTCAGCACCTTGGCGAAGTTGGCCTGCTCGGGGCCCGTCCAGACCGCCGAGACCTCCAGCTTCTCGCCGGGGAGCTTCGGTAACTCGACGGTGTGGGGCTGCTCCTGCCCGGCGGACGGGGTGCTGCCGGCGGCGCCGCCCCCGCCGCCGCTGCCACAGGCGGTCAGCGCGAGCGCGCCCGCCGCGACGAGGGCCGCCCAGGCCCGGGTCCTCGTGCCCGCTCTGCTCCGCGCTCTCGTGTGGCTCGATCCCTGCCGTCCGTACCGTCCGCGCATGGTGGCGCCCCCGATGCCGTGTGACCGTGGTGTGCTCCGTGCCACCAGGTCTACGCCGCGCCGCCCACCCCCGCAATACCGCCTCGCGGGGGAGCGGCGCGGTGTCAGGGGGCCGCCGGGAACAGCACCGGTGTGGCCGAGACCAGGTGTGAGGCCCGGTCGAGGGCGCTGGCCAGGAGGGCGAGGTCGGTCGGACCGTTGCCGAGCTCGCGCACCGGGCGGCGGGCCGGCGGGTCGCCCATCCGCTCCCACTCCACCGGGACCACGGTCGGCCTCAGGGTCGCGGTGCGCGGGATCCGGCCCGTGACCCGGCCCGCCTGGAACGGGACGGCCCGCCCGTCGGCGTACAGCAGCCGGCCGCGGCCGGGGCCCGGCCGGTCCGGGGCGTCCAGCTCCACCCGCAGCGCCGCCCGCCGGGCCGGCTCGGTCTCCGCGGTGCGGTCCGGGCGGGCGGTGGCGGTGACCAGGTGCACCCCGAGCCGGGCGCCCTCACGGGCCACGCCCTCCAGGATCCGTACGAGGGAACCCGCGGCGGGCCGGCCCGGGCTGCCCAGGGCCGGGGCGACCAGCGCGTCGAAGTCGTCCACCAGCAGCACCAGCCGGGGCAGCGGGCTGGGCCCGGCGGCCGGGTCGGTGCGCGGCGCGGAGGCCCGCAGCCGCAGGGTGCCGGTGCGCTGCGGGTCCAGGTCGCCGCGGTGCTCGCCCGGGCCCGGGTCGCGGGGCGAGACCATCCGGTCGGACAGGCCCCGCCGGCCGTGCCAGTCGGCGAACGGGACTCCGTCCAGCAGTTCGTGGCGGCGCTTGAGCTCGGTGGCCAGGGCCTGCGCGAACTCCCGCATCCGCAGCGGGTCCGAGGCCACGAGGTGCGCCGACACGTGCGGGAGCTCCGTGCAGGGCAGGAGGCCCTCGCCGCGCTCCCCGCCGGCCCCGTCGAGGAGGAGCAGGCCCAGGTGGTCGGGGCGGGACCCCGCCGCCAGGGAGGCCGCGAGGGAGCGCAGCAGCTCGGTGCGACCGCTGCCCGCCGGGCCCTCGATGAGCAGGTGCGGGCCCTCGTGGACCAGCTCCGCGCCGACCGGCCCGCGCCGGCCGGCCCCGAGGACGACGTCGGCCAGGCCGCCGACGGCCCGGCCCTGGTCGGTGGCGGCCGCCCAGCGGGCCATCAGGGAGGCCGGGGTGGCGCGGGCCAGCCCGAGCTCGTCGAGGAGCCGGGCGGTGGCGGGCAGGCTGGCGGCCGGGCGGTGGGCGCCGTGCAGCTGCGCCGGGGGCGCGTCCGCGCGCAGCGGGGCCAGGGCGCGGGCGAACCGCTCCGCCCAGGCGGCGGAGACCCCGTCCGCGACGGCGGTGCCGCCGGGCGGGACCGGCCGTCCGCCGCTGACCTCGAAGGTCCGTACGGCGGTGGCGACGTCCCCGCTGAGCAGGGCGACGGCTCCGCAGTCCCGGAAGGCCGGGGTGCCCGCGCAGGCGGTCTCGTACGTCTGGGCCACCGGGGAGGCCGGGGTGGCGGCCGGGGCCTCGGCGAGCGCGAGGACGTGGATGCCGGCGGCGGGGCCGTTCGACGCCAGCCGGCCGGTGAGCTCGCGCAGGGCGGCGCTGTCGGGGTCGCCGTCGAGGACGACGAGGGTGCGCGGGCCGTCGTAGGCGTCCGCCGCGCGGCGCACGGCCTCCGGGCCGGCGCTCGCCCAGCCGCTGCCGAGCGGACCGTCGTCCAGCCGCCGGGTCAGCTCGGCGACCCGGGCGGCCGCCTGGTCGCGGTCGTACGCGAGGAGCAGCCGGCAGTCCTGGCCGTGCGCGGGGCGTACGTGGGGCAGCCAGCCGAGCCAGGCCCAGTCGCGGCGGCGCTCCTGGAGCGGCCGGACGCGGTCGGCGGCCAGCAGCACGATCTCCAGGCGGGCGGGGGAGTGCAGTCCGGCGAGCTGCGCGACGACGGACCGGGCGACGCCCGTCAGCCGGGCCCGCGGCCCGGCGATCCCGAGGGACCCGGCCGCGCGCAGCCCGACCCGGTTCCCGGCACCGAGCCCCACCTCCAGGAACCCGGGGTGCCCGGGGCCCCGCGACCACAGCCGCCCGGTGGGCCCGAGCGCGGCGAGCAGCAGCACGGCGGGATCGTCGGCGTCGGGCGCGACGACGAGGGGCTCCGCCGCCTCGACGACCGCCTCCGCGCCCACCTCGTCCTCCTCCCCCCGCACCCACTTCCGGGCCCACGCCCCGATCCCGCCGAGCCGCCGCCGGGGGGCCTCGCCGGGGTCGGGGGCACCGGGACCGGCTCCGCCGGGCACGCCGGCTGCGGGGAGCCCCACACGGGCCCCGCCGAACGCGTCCGGCCGCGCGGGGGCGCCGGAGGCGGGGTGGGGCCCCGTGCCGTGCGCGGGTGTGGAGCCGGGACGGGCGGCCGCGTGGGGGCCGCCGGGGGCGCCCGGGTGGCCCGGGGAGCCGGGGGCCGGGTGCGTGCCCGTGCCGTGTGCGGGGGTGGAGCCGGGGGCGGTGGGCCACCCGGGGGCGGCGGGGTGTGACCCCGTACCCGAGGGGGCGCCGTAGGCGTCCGGGGTCCCGGGGCGGAGCCCCGCGACGGGGTCGGGGGCGGAGCCCCCCACGCGGCCGGGCCGCATATCGGTACCGGGGGAAGGGGCGGGGTGGGGGAAGGACCGCTCCCCGCCGGAGCCCCCGGCCGACCAGCCGGTATCCCCGTGAGAGCCGTCCGGCCGGCCCGTCCCGCCGTCCGAGGCACCCGCCGGGAGGGCGAGGTGGCCCTCCAGGTCCGGGGCGGTGGGGAGGCGGTCGGCCAGGCCGCGGGCCAGGCGGAGCGTCGATTCGCCGATCCGCAGCAGCGCGCCCGGCGCCAGCGGGACCGCCCGGACGCCGACGTCCGCGCCGTCCAGCGTCGTGCCGTTCGTCGAGCCGAGGTCGGCCACCGCCACCCGCCCGTCCGGCATCACGGTCACCGTGCAGTGCAGCCGCGACACGTCCGGGTCGTCCAGCGGGACGTCCGCGTCCGCCGAGCGCCCGATCCGCACCGATCCCGGGTGCAGCAGGTGCACGCCGCCCGCGTCGGGGCCCGACACCACGTGCAGCTGCGGGGCGCCGAGCCCGTCGTCGCCCGGCGCGTCCGCGTCGGGGGCCGGGACGTGCAGGGTCAGCACCGCCCCGTCGACCAGCGGGGGCTCGCCCAGCACCGTGCGCTGGAGGTCGAGCCGCCGCGACCCGGCGTACAGCACCACCGTGCCGCCGGTGTCGGGTCCGCCCACGGTCGCCGCGAGCCCGGAGGCGACCGCGGCCAGCGCGGTCCCGACGGGCGCGGTGACGAGCACGTCACAGCCAGCGGGCGCGGCGGCGGGCGGGGGGGCGCCGCCCGCCCCCAGGGCGGGCAGCCGGTTTTGCAACGCCGGCA
>NZ_JBFBGN010000100.1:0-25548 GCF_040684675.1 Streptomyces sp. NPDC089915
GCGCCCCCCCCCCCGGGGCCGGGGGGCCCCGGGGGGGGGGGGGGCGCGGGCCCCCCCCCCCCCCCACGGCTGTGAGAGGGTCGGGCCCGGTTCGAGCACGCGGCGGGCGCGGGAGGCAGCATGGACACGGACACGGCGGTGGTGCTCGTGGCGGACGACGACGCCGCCATCCGGCGCTCCCTGGAGCGCGGCCTGCGGCTGAGCGGGTTCACCGTGGTCCTCGCCGAGGACGGCCCCTCGGCCCTCGCCCAGGCGGACGCCCGGGCCCCCGACGTGCTCGTCCTGGACGTGTCCATGCCCGGCCTTACCGGTACGGAGGTCTGCCGGAGCCTGCGCGCCCGCGGGGACGAGACCCCCGTCCTGATGCTGTCGGCCCTGGACGAGCTCGCCGACCGGGTCGCCGGCCTCCAGGCCGGCGCCGACGACTACCTCGTCAAACCCTTCGCCCTGGAGGAGCTGGTGCTGCGCCTGCACGCACTGCTGCGGCGCAGCCCGGCGCGCGGCGGGCGCGACGTACTGAGGGCGGGCCCTCTGGAGATGGACCAGGCCACCCGCCAGGTGCGCAACGGGGGGACCGAGGTCCACCTCACCCGGCGGGAGTTCGAGCTGCTGGCCGCCCTGGTGCGCAACGCCGGCATCGTCCTGACCCGGGACCAGCTGCTGGACCGGGTGTGGGGCTACGACTTCGAGGTGCGCACCGACGCGGTCGACACCTTCGTCAGCTACCTGCGCCGCAAACTGGAGGAGGGCGGGCGCCCCCGGCTGATCCACACGGTGCGCGGCGTCGGCTTCGTCCTGCGCGTGCCCGGGGCGGGGGGCCGGCCGTGAAGCTCGCCACCCGGATCGCGCTCTCGGTCACCGTGGTCATGCCGCTGCTGGTGCTGGCCGCCGGGCTGCTGGTGCTCGGGCTGGTCAGCCGCGACCTGCGCCAGCAGCAGGACGCGCGGCTCCAGGACCGGGCCGCGGCCGTGCTGCCCGACGTACGGGCCCTGCTGGCCGCCGACCGCAGCGGCAGGCCCAAGGCCGAGCAGAACCAGCACCGCAAGGTGCTCGGCGACGCCCTCGACGCGGGGATCCGGGTGCGCGGCGCGGACGGGACGACGGTGCTGGAAGGGGGCCCGCAGCCCGAAGCGGCGGTGCGGCTGCCCGACCGCACCCCGGACGGCCCGGTCACCGTGCGCGCCAAGGGGCACGCCTGGCGGGTGCTCAGCGTGCCGGTCACCGGGGCCGCGCCCGGCGACCTGTGGGTGTACACGCCCGCGTCGGCGGCCGACCCGCAGGTCGCCGCGGTACGGCGGCGGGTCCTGCTGGTGGCGCTGCTGGCCGCGCCCGTGTCCGGGCTCCTGGCGTACGGGCTGGCGGCGCGCGCGACCGCCTCCGTACGGCGGCTGAGCCGACGGGCGGCCGGGCTCGATCCGGCGGCGGGGGCGGCGGCCTTCGCCGGACCGCCGGCCGGGATCGCCGAGGTGGACGAGCTCTCCGCGGCCATCGGCCAGCTCCTGACCCGCTACGACGAGCAGGCGGCGCGGACCGCGCAGGCCCTGGAGACGGCCCGGTCCTTCTCCTCCGCCGCCTCGCACGAGCTGCGCACCCCGCTGATGAGCATGCGGACGGACCTGGACGTGCTCGCCGCCCACCCCGATCTGGCCCCCGCCGAACGGGCCGAGGTGGTCCGGGACCTGCGCGAGGACCACGCCCGGCTGCTCGAACTGCTCGGCGCGCTGCGGATGCTCGCGCTCGGCGACCTGGTGGAGGTCTCCGCCTTCGCCCCGCTCGACCTGTGCGAGCTGGTGGACGCGGCCGCCGGGGAGGCGACGCGGCGGCACGCCGGGGAGGGGCTCGTCCTGGAGGCGGAGCTCCCGGCGGAGCTGCGGGTCTTCGGCTGGGAGGCCGGTCTGAAGATCATGCTGGACAACCTGCTGCGCAACGCCGTGGTGCACGGGCACGGGCCGGGCGAGCCGCCCCGGGTCAGGGTCCGGCTGCGCGCCGAGGGGGCCTTCGCCGTGCTGACGGTGGACGACGAGGGGCCCGGCGTGCCGCCCGCCGAGCGCGAGTCCGTCTTCCTGCGGTTCCAGCACCGGCCCGGCAGCCCCGGTTCCGGCCTCGGGCTGACGCTGGTGGCCCAGCAGGCCGCGCTGCACCGGGGCACGGTCGGCGTGGGCGAGGTCCCCGGCGGGCCGGGGGCGCGGTTCGAGGTGCGGCTGCCGCTGGTCTCGGACGGGGAGCCGACGCTGCGGCTGCTGCCCGCGCGGCGCGACTGGATCTCCCGCGACGGAAGCTGACGCGGCCGCGCGGCGGGCGGCCCGGAGGTCACGGGGAATCGCGGAGGTCACAAGGAATCCACAAAAAGGGTCCCTAGCGTCCTGTCCGGCAGGCGCGCCCACGCGTCGGCCCGTCGCACCGAAGGGGATACCACCATGCTCGCCAACCGTAGGACCGCCGCCGCGATCGGCGCCGTCGCCCTGGCCGGTGCACTGCTGTCCGCCGGCCCGGCCCAGGCCGACGCCACCTCCCCGAGCCCCGCCGCGTCGGCGAAGTCCGCGCCGAAGAGCGACGGCGCCAAGGGGATCTGCAAGCGCCTGCCGAAGACCGAGGCCCGCATCGGCGCCGCCCTGACCCGGCTGAACGGCGACGCCACCGTCGCGGGCTCGATCGCCCGGCTGGAGCAGCGCGTCACCGAGGCCAAGAACGCCGGCCACACGGAGGTCCAGAACTACCTCAACGACCGCCTGACCTTCCGCAAGAGCCTGGTGCCGACCCTGCAGAAGCGGCAGGCGGACCTGAAGTCCGTCTCCACCTGGTGCGCCGCGCAGGGGTCCAAGTGAGCTCCCGCCGCCGCGGCACCGCCGCACTCGTGGCCCTGGCCGCCGGGGCGGTCCTGCTGCTGACCGGGTGCGGCGGCGGCAAGGAGAGCCACCCGAAGGCGGAGCAGTCGGCCGGCGCCGGCGGCGCCGCCGCGGACATGCAGGCGAAGCTGGACGCCGCCGACGGCGCCGCCGCGCAGGCGGACGCGGACGCCACGCAGAACAACTGACCCTCCCCGCAGGTGTCTCGACGGCCCGCCCGGCCCACCCGGGCGGGCCGTCGGCGTGCGCGGGCGACGGCCGACGGCGTACGCGGGGAACGACCGCCGACCTACTCGGGGGCGGCCGTGGGCCGGGGTGCGGCGGCCCGGTACCGCCCGGACGGCGCAACCTGTCGGCCGGGACGCTCGTTTGGCTCCGGAAGAGATCCATCGGAGTATCCCTCGGAGCGCCTGCGTGCCTTGTGCGGCGGGCTCCCCTTCGATGGTTGCCCACCCCACCCCCACCCGGAACAGGCGGCTCCATGACGTCCCATCCCTCCAGGCTCTCCCGTCGCGGCGTGTTCTCCGCCGCCCTCGCGCTCGGGGCCGCCACCGTCCTGCCCGCCGCCGCCTCCGGCATCGCCCGCGCCGCCACCGGCTCCGGGCGCTCCGGGGGGCGCGACGGGGCCACGGTGCCCCGGATCACCGACTGCGACGGCTGGGGTGCCCGCGAGGCGTCCGAGGAGGTCGTGGTCCTCGACACCCGCCCCGAGCGGATCATCGTGCACCACACGGCCTCGGCCAACGTGACCGACTACTCGCGGGAGCGGGCCCACGCGCTGGCCCGGGCGATCCAGACGTACCACATGGACGCGCAGGGCTGGATCGACACCGGGCAGCACTTCACCGTCAGCCGGGGCGCCTTCGTCCTGGAGGGCCGCCACCACAGCCTGGCCGCGCTGGAGTCCGGGGAGCGGCTCGTACGGGGCGCCCACTGCGTGGGCCAGAACAGCGTGGCCATCGGCATCGAGAACGAGGGCACCTACACCGACGAGGCGCCTCCCGCCGCGCAGTTCTCCGCCCTGGCCGACCTGTGCGCCCGTGTCTGCCGCCAGTACGGCGTCTCCCCCTCCGAGATCTACGGGCACCGGGACTTCAACAGCACCGCCTGCCCCGGCGACCGGCTCTACGCGATGCTGCCGCAGCTGCGCCAGGACGTGGCCCGCAGGCTGGGGAGCACCCAGCCCGTGGCGCTGCCGCGCTGGCCCGTGCACCTGCCCGGCGGCTGGTCCGGCCATCCGGCGGCCGGGTCCCTCTCGGAGTACCTCCCGGCGGGCCTCCTCGACCCGCTCCGGGCCCGCTGACGCCGCGGCCGGCCCCGGGGCTTTGGCATGATCACCTCGAACGTTCGAGGTGACGACCGAGAAGAGAGGCCCCTTCATGACCGGCAGGCCATCGCTGCGCGACTACATCGACCGCTACGCGGCCGGTGAGATCCCCCGTGACGAGGCCCTCGCGGCCATCGCCGCCTGGGAGTTCGAGGAGGAGTGGTTCGATCCGGCCCACACGGCGCCGACGCACCAGGACAACACCCTGGCCGTGGTGAACGAGGCCCGCGCGCTCGGGCGGCTCACGCCCGCCGACGTCGAGGTGATCCGCGAACGCCTGCGCCTGCGCGGGTTCTGAGCCATCCGGTGCATGAGGGTGGAAGTCGAGCGGGAAGGGATGCGGGTGTGCCCGTGACGGGGGAGTACGAGCCGTTCTACCGGGAGCTCCAGCAGCGCATGGGGCCCGGCGGGGACCTCGCGGTGGACGGGGAGTTCGACACCGTGAACCAGCACCGGCCGGGGGGTCTGTGGACGCCCGGCCGGGCGCTGCTGCACGACGCGTTGATCGACCGGTTCAAGAGCCGGTGCGCGGGAAAGCCGCGGGACGGGCACGCCGTGCTGTTCACCGGCGGCGCGCCGGGGTCGGGCAAGGGCAGGGCGCAGCGGGACCTGTCGGGCTGGCAGGAGCAGGACTCCGCGCTCGGGGCGGAGCTGCGCCGGGTGCACGGGGTGGACCTCGACGACTACGTGGTCCTCGATCCGGACGAGTTCAAGGTCGCGCTCTTCGAACAGGGCGGCACGCCGCGGCTGCCGGGGGACCGTGACCGGCTGTCCGACGGGCGGCCGCTGTCCCCGTCGGAGAAGGCCTCGCTGGTGCACCGGGAGTCGGGCCACATCCAGAACGTCATCGAGCGGTGGGCCCGCGGTGAGGGCTACAACCTGCTGTACGACCAGTCCCTGCGGGCCCTGGGGTGGACCTCGAACCTGCTGGCGGACCTTCGGCGGGAGGGTTACGACCGGCGCGTGCTGCTGTCGGTGGAGGTGCCCGAGGAGCAGTGCCTCCGGCAGAACGCGGACCGCTGGGCGTCCGGCCGCCGCGCGTTCGACGAGGGACGCGACCCGTACGGCGGACGGATGGCGCCGGAGGGGTTCATCCGGGGTCTCTACGCGGACAGCGTGACGGGGCGCGGCTACTCCGTCGGCCGGGAGAACGCCGAGAAGCTGGCGGAGCAGGGCCTGGCCACCGGGCTGATCACCACCGACCGGGGCGATTTCGGCCCGGGAGCGGGGCCGGGGGCACGGCCGGGGGCGCCGGCGGCGGGTCCGGCCGTGGCGGGCCCGGCCTTCCGGCAGGGCGACGGCACGGTGCGGGTGGGCCGGGGCGCGGAGTTCCTGACCGGCGTGAACCTCCGTTCCCCGCTGGTCCGTTCCCCCGGCGGGGTGGGCCCGACGCCCCCGCCGGCCGCCGGGCCGGGGCCCTCGCGGGGTCCGGAGGCCGGTATGTGAGGCGGCCGGGACACGCCCGGGCGGGCGCTCCATGCCGAATCCGCTCCCGTTCGAGGCGTTCTCGTCCCTTCGGTGGAACCTTCGACTCCACAGGCTCCACTGGGGACGAAAGGACAAAGGGAATGACGAAGTCAGGGCGCAGGTTCGGCATCACCGCCGTCGTGGCAGCGCTTGCGGCCGCGATGATCACTTTCGCGGGACCGCAGGGGGCCACCGCGCAGGACCAGGGACGCCGGGGCTGGGACCACTTCGGGTTCGGGGTGCCGTGGGAGGACTCCTACGGGTACTCGCAGGCCATCAAGGCCGGGGACACCATCTACATCTCGGGCCAGCTGTCGCACGACGCGGCCGGGAACATCGTGGGCGTCGGCGACTTCGAGAAGCAGGTGCGCCAGTCGTTCGCCAACCTCGACAAGGTCCTGGCGCACTACAAGATCCCGCGCAGCCAGATCATCAGCATGAAGATCTACACGAAGGACCTGCGCAAGAACTTCGACACCGCCGCGCGGCTCCACAAGGAGTACAACGGCAACCACCGCACGACGGACACCATCCTCGGCGTCTCCGACCTGGCCTTCCCCGATCAGCTGGTGGAGATCGAGGCCGTCGCGCTGGCGAAGCCCCGCTCCTGACCGGAGCACCCCCGGCCGAGGGGCCGTGCGGCGACCGCCGCGCGGCCCCTCGGCCCGTGGCGGCACCGGCCCCGCGCCCCGGACTCCTGCTACGTGCGGGCCGGGGCGGGGTCGGACTCGTTCAGCTCGGCGATCAGGGCGTTGCGGCCGACCAGCATCTCCGTGAGGATCCGACGCGCGGCGCGCAGGAGTTCGGCGACGTCGCCGCCGGCGAGGGCGTAGGTGACGGTCGAGCCCTCGCGGGTGGAGACGACGATCCCCGACCGGCGCAGCACGCCGAGCTGCTGCGACAGGTTGGACGCCTCGACGTCGATCTCGGCCAACAGGTCCCGTACCGGCATCGGGCCGTCCTGGAGGAGCTCCAGGACGCGGATGCGGACCGGGTGGCCGAGCATCCGGAAGAACTCGGCCTTGGCCTGGTACAGCGGGACCTGCATTCCCAACGCTCCTGTTCTTCCTCGGACCTGCTCCGGCTCGGGTGGGACCACCGGTGGGGACCACGGGTGGGGACCACCGCCCCACCCATCGTCGCGTCCTGCCGGCCCACGCGGAACCGATGTTGACCTGTTTCACATGTTCCGAGTTGAAGACTTCTTCAACTCATGGGCGTGCGTGGGCCCGACGGACGCCCCGGTCAGACCTCCAGATCGCCTTCGATCCGGCTGAGCTGGTGGCGGGCCATCGCCAGGTTCGACTTGTTCCGGTCGAGGACCAGGTAGAGGAACAGACCGCCGCCGGCCCGGCCGCGCCGGATCCGGATCAGGTGGTACTGGCTGCCCAGGGTGATCAGCAGGTCCTCGATCTCGTCCTGGATGCCGAGCATCTCCATCGTGCGCAGCTTGGCCCGGATGACGTCGGTGTTCCCGGCCGCGGCCACCATCAGGTCCAGGTCCTTGCCGCCGCCGAGCGTGCCCAGGGCCATCCCGCTGGCGTAGTCGACCAGCGCGACGCCCAGGGCGCCCTCGATCGAGGTCATCGCTTCCTTCAGTGACACTTCCACATTCGCCATGGCTGTCCTCCGTCGGTGTCATGTGCCGGGCGCGGCCCGGATCTTCGGTGCTTGTCGTACCGGGACGCTACCGACCGGGCGGCGCCGAACGGCGGGATCCGGAGAATTGGCGTGATCCCGTCCCCGGCACCCGCCCCCGGGGACCGCCCCCGTCACGAGGCGTTCGCGGCCGGCTCCCGCAGCCGGGCCGCCGCCGTGCGCCAGGCCTCGGTGACGGCGGCGTGCGCCTGGAGGGTGCGCGCCCCGGTGTCCCCGGTCAGCTCCAGCGGGCGTCCGACGTGGACGTGCAGCCCAGGCCTCCTCAGCGGGGCCGTGAGGACGCCCGCCACCTGCTTGGCGGCGCCGCCGGAGGTGAGGCGCCGCACTCCGGCCTGGCCGACGGGGACGACGGGCGCGCCGGTGCGGGCGACGAGCCGGGCGAGCCCGCTGCGGAAGGGCAGGGGCGCGGCCTCGGCGGCGTCGCGGCGGGCGGGGACGCCGCCCTCCGCGTACATGAGGACCGAACGGCCCGCCGCCAGGGCCGACTCGGCGTGGTCGAGGGCCTCGGCGGCCCGCCGGTCGCCCCGGTGGACGGGGATGTGGCCCTCACGGACGAGCAGGCGTCCCAGGACCGGCGCCCGCCAGAGCCCGGCGGCCGCCATGACGACGGGCTCGACACCGCAGCGGCGCAGGGCGGCGAGGACCACGGCCGGGTCGGCGAGGGAGGTGTGGTTGGCGACGAGGACGCTGCCCGGCGGCACGTGCGCGCCGGGCGCGGTGGTGACGCTGAAGCGTCCGAAGACCGGGACCAGGAGGTGGGCGAGGCGGCTGAGCACGGCGTTGTTCCCCGTTCGTGACGGCGGACGCGTCGACTCCGTCGACCGCGTTGGCCGTCCCAGCGTGACCGGTGCCGTGCCCGCACCGCCTGAGTCCTCCTACTCAGACCGCCGGGTCGCCCTACCCAGACGGTGCCGGACGGAGCGTCAGGAGACGCGCTTGAGGGTCCAGGCGTTGTCGTTGAAGCCGGAGTTGGGGAAGGCCACGCAGGAGGAGGAGTAGTACGAGGCGGTCCGGACCCAGCCGGCCGGGTAGTACGTGGAGCCGCAGGCCTGGACGACGGTGCCTATGGGCAGGCCGGTGAGCTGCTTGATCTGCTTGATGTTGGGCGAGAAGTTCTGGGTTCCGCAGCTCGGGCTGTTGCCCCAGCTGACGTCGACGTAGCCCGCCGGGGTGGCGGTGCTCGCGCAGGTGGTCGTCACGTCGCCGGGGGCCGCCTGGGCGGGGGCCGAGGCCAGGGCGAGCACGGCGGCGGCGCCGGCGAGGGCCATGGCGGTGGTGCGCGAACGGGTCATGACGGGCTCCTTGGAGGCGAATGCGGCCAACGGGATGCGGCAGCCCATTCCTACGGCCCGCCCGCGCACCGCGACAGCCGGTTTCCGGCCTGGAGGATCACGCCAGGCCACGGCGGGGCTTCGCGCCGGGCCGGGTCCTCGCCGGCTGGCTACTCGTCAGGCGGGTTGCTCCTCAGGCGGCTTCCCCTTCGCCACCCCGTTCGCCTCCCCCGGCCCGCTGCCCCCGGGCCCGCTTGGTGACGACGGCGGCCGCCGAGACGGCGCTCGCCGTGAAGGCCAGTGCCAGCATCCACCGCTGGTCGAAGGTGTGGCCGGTGGCGTGGTCGAGGGAGTAGCGGCCCGCCCCGGCGAGGCCGATGGCGGCCGCGGTGAACCCGAGGAACGCCGGGTACTCGAAGCCGCCGGCCTGGGCGAAGAACCCGGCCGGGGCGTGCACGGACACCGCGCCCGCCATGGCCCCGGCCGCCGCCGCGCCCGCGGCCGGGGTGGCGAGGCCCAGGACCAGCAGCGCCCCGCCGCCGGTCTCGCCGAGCCCCGCGGCCAGGGCGCTCTGCCGGCCGGGGGTGAAGCCCATGTGCTCCATCGCCGCCGCGGTCTTGTCCAGGCCGCCGCCCCCGAACCAGCCGAACAGCTTCTGCGTGCCGTGCGCCATGAGCACGGCCCCGGTTCCGGCGCGCAGGGCCAGCAGTGCGAGGTCACGTCGGTTGATGCAGCTCATCGGGTCTCCCTGGGGGTGCGGGCGGATACCGGGGACATCCGTATCCCGTCCGGGCGGCGCCGCCCCCGCGCCCCGGGATTCGTCCGCCGAACGGGCGAGCCCCGGTGGCGGATCCGGACGGCGGCGGGAGGCGGGGGGCCGGAATTACGTGGCCATGTCACCGATTGGTGACAGGGTCGTCCTGGAACGAAGACGTCACGGGCCTTCGGCCCACGGCTCCCCCATAGTGATCATGTGGGCAGCGAGGAGCCGACCGCTCCGCCCCCACCACCACTTCGTCACCGACCACCGAACCGCAAGGGGCTCCGTTCATGTCCGGCAACCGTCGCAAGGCCTTCCTCGTCTCCGCAGTCCTCATGGGCGGCGCCATGCTGTTGACGGCGTGCCAGGACTCCGACGGGGCCACGGACACCGGCGCGCAGGGCGGCGCCTCCGCCGCCCCGGCCGCCTCCGCTCCGACGGGCGGCAAGCCGGCCGACGGGAAGGGCTCCGGTACGACGGGCAAGCCGTCGGGGGCCACGGCCGGCAGCGGCACCGGCACCGGGGGCAAGCCGGGCGGCCGGGCCTGCGGCGCCAAGGACATCGACTGGAGCGCCAAGACCGAGAGCCAGGCGGGCGGGTACATCCTGATCACGGCGAAGGCCAAGTCCGGGATCACCTGCTACCTCCCCGCCGCGCTGCCGACCGTGGCGTTCGGCTCCGACGGCACCGAGGCCGGCCCGGCGGAGCAGTCCGCGGCCAAGCAGATCCAGCTGAGCGGGAACACCGCCGCCTACGCCGGGGTGAACCCGAAGACCACCAAGGAGAACGGCGGCAAGGAGCTGGAGAGCATCATCGTCGCCGTCGGCGACTCCGACCCCGACCCGGAGTCCCTGAAGGTCGGCACCATCACGGTCAACCACCCGGTCGTCACCAACTGGCACACCTCGCCGAAGGACGCCGTCCCGGTGAAGTGACCCGGCGCCCCTCGGGCCTCAGGTCCGGTCGCGGGTCTCGTCGACCACCGGCAGGGCGGCGGTGCGGCGGCGGCGCAGGACGCTGCTGTAGACACCGAGCCCCAGCAGCCCCGCGACCATCATGATCACGCCCACCGCGTCGAGGTTGACGCCGCTCATGTGCCAGTCGCTCGCGAAGGTGAGGATCGCCCCCACCACGATCAGGGTGATGCAACCGCCTATGCCGGCCATGCTCGTCGCCTCCTCACCGGACGCCCTCACCGGACGTCGTGATCCGTGACCGCGCGGCTACCCGGCCTCGCGGGGGTGAAACGGCGGGGCAGGGACGGCCGGCCATGACGGCACCGTCGGGCGACGGAACGGGGCGCGGCGCGTGCACGGGTACGTGGAGGCCCCGGCCGATGGCCGGCGGGAGCAGAGGCGGAAGGATGAGGCTGCGGTGACGAATCACTCGACCGGCTCACCGGATCCGGTCCGGACGAACGACTACGACGCCTTCGCCGAGGCGTACTCGGCGGAGAACGAGAACAGCCCGGTGAACGCGTACTACGAGCGGCCCGCGATGCTGGCCCTGGCCGGGGACGTGGCGGGCCGTCGGATCCTGGACGCCGGCTGCGGATCGGGCCCCCTGTCCGCCGCGCTGCGCGAGCGCGGCGCGGTCGTCACCGGCATCGACTCCAGCGCCGGGATGCTGGCACTGGCGAGACGACGGCTGGGCGACGGCGCGGCCCTGCACGTGGCCGACCTGAACGACCCGCTGCCGTTCGACGACGGCGCGTTCGACGACGTGGTCGCGTCGCTGGTGCTGCACTACCTGGAGGACTGGGGGCACGCGCTGGCCGAGCTGCGGCGGGTGATCAGGCCCGGCGGCCGGCTGCTGGCATCGGTGGACCACCCCTTCGTGGCCTACACGATCCGGGATCCGCGGCCCGACTACTTCGCCACCACGGAATACGCCTTCGAGTGGACGTTCAACGGGCGGCGCGCCCCCATGAGGTTCTGGCGCAAGCCCCTGCACGCGATGACCGACGCCTTCACCACCGCCGGCTTCCGCCTCACCGCCGTGAGCGAGCCGCAGCCCGACCCGGCCGCCCGCGAGCGGTTCCCCGATGCCTTCCAGGCCCTTTCGACCGCGCCCTGCTTCCTCTTCTTCGTCCTTGAGGCGGCACCCGCGGACGCGTAGCCGACCGGCGGATCGGTGCGGGTACCGCCACCGCCTCACGATCCGCCGGACAGGGCCTACGCCGTCGGGGGCGTCCTCCACTCCCGGGCGAGGAGCCCGAGCAGTACCTCGTCCAGGAACTCGCCCATGACCCAGGCGGAGGAGCGCAGCACCCCCTCGCGGACGAATCCGTTGCGCTCGGCGGCGCGCAGCATCGCGTGGTTGTCCGCCAGCGTCTCGATCTGCAGCCGCTGGAAGCCGAGCACGGTGAACCCGTAGTGGCACAGCACCGCGACCACGTCGGTGCCGTAGCCCTTGCCGCGCGCTGCGGGCACCAGGCCCAGCCCGATGTGCGCGAAGCGGTTGTGCGTGTCCATTCCCCACAGGTTGGCGGAACCGATGAGCGTGCCGCCCTCCAGCTCCACCACCGAGAAGGAGACGCTCCGCTGCTCCTTGCCGTCCTCCACCACGAGCCTCGGGTCCTTCGCCCCGGGGGTGATCGGCCGCCACGGCCCGGCCTCGGACCGCGAGGCGTTGACCACGTCGTCGAAGAGCTCGGTCCGCAGGATCGGGATGTCGTCGTCATGACGGGCCCTGAGCCCGACCTTGTCGCCTCTCAGCATGTGGATTTCCTATCCGGCGGGGCCGGTCGGCGGCAATCGATTATCGGCGGGGACCCGGCCCGCCGGGCCCGTGCCCGGTGGCGGGAGGGTCGTCGGCGGGAGCGCGGCACCGCGACCCGGAGGAGGGGCTTGACCGGGAACTGGTTAGGCGCCATATTAGGTCTCGTGATCCAGAATCCCGAGACCGGCCCCATCTCCCCCACCCTCGACCAGGCGCGCCGTCAGATCGACCGTTACGGCCTCGACGCCGATCCGCAGGCGGTGCTCGTCGCGGCGCGGCTGATGGCGGCCGGGGCGCGCGTGGGGCAGGCGGGGGAGGTGCACTTCGGGCGGTTCGGGCTGTCCACCGGGCGGTACCGGCTGCTGGCCGATCTGGAGGACCACGGCGGCGAGAAGTCGCCTTCGCAGCTCGCCGCGAGCCTCGGCGTCTCCCGGGCGACCGTGACCGGGCTGGTCGACGGCCTGGCGCGGGAGGGGCTGGTCGCGCGGCGGCCGTCCACCGAGGACGGGCGCGGCAACGTGGTGGTCCTCACCGCCCGCGGCGCCGGCAAGCTGCGCGACCTGGCGCCCGAGCACTTCGCCCGGATGCAGGCACTGGTCGGCGGGCTCACCGCCGAGGAGCGCACCACCTTCCTCGATCTGCTGGCCCGGGTGGTCGCGGGCGTCGACGCGCTCACCGAGGACTGAATTCCGATGCGGGTGCGCGGGTGCGCGGGTGGGCGGGTGGGGCGTTTTCGGGGGTCCGATTTCCGGCCCGCCCCTTTTTTTGGACTTGTAGTTAGGTTCCTAAGTATTCATTCACAGTGAGGTGGCCCATGAGACCGACCCACGACACACGACACCGCCTCGACGTGCTGGCCGCCTACGCCATGCCCGCCCTGACCGCCGGCGCCGCGGGCGCCGTCACGGGGCAACAGGACTTGACGGCCGCCGCGTTCACCACCATCGGCGGCACCTCCGCCCTCGTCGCCGCGCTCCTCGGAGCCGCGCTGCGCCGCCGCCCCGATCCCGTCCGGCCCGCCCGGACCCCGCGTGTGCTCGCGGCCGCCGCCCTGGGCCTGGCCGGGGCGGCGGCCGGGCTGGCCGTCGGCCTCGCCGCCGCCCGCTGGCTGCCCCTGGGCGGCCCGTGGCCGGGCCGGCTGCCGGTCGACCTGGCCGTCTCCTCGGCGATCGCGGCCACCGTCACCACCTGGCGCCGCCGGGGCGGCCGCACGGCCCCCGACACCACCCCCCGAACCGAAAGGCAGACATCATGATCGTCGTCATGGGCGCCGCCGGCGCCACCGGCGGTGCCACCCTCCGCAGCCTCGCCGCCCTCGGCGCGCCCACCCGCGCCCTGAGCCGCGATCCCGCCCGGCTGGCCTCCTCGCTCGACGCGCGCACCCTCGCCCGCACCTCGGTCCACCCGGCCGACGCCGCCGACCCCCGGTCCCTGCGGGACGCCTTCCGGGGCGCGCGGCGGCTCTTCCTCACCATGGCCAACGGCCCCCACCAGGTCCGCCACGAGCTCAACGCGATCGAGGCGGCCCTCGACCTCGGGATCGAGCACATCGTGAAGGTCTCGGCGCCCGCCGCGGAGCCCGACTCCCCCGTCGCCGTCTCGCGCGGCCACCACCTGGTCGAGGAGCGGCTGCGGTCCTGCGGCATCCCCGCCACCGTCCTGCGCCCGTACGCCTTCATGCAGAAGCTGCTGCTCCTGGCACCCGGCATCGCCGCCGCCCAGGTCGTGCACGGTGCGATGGGCCGGGCGCGGTGCAACTACGTGGACGTACGGGACGTCGGGGACGCCGCGGCCGCCGTCCTCACCCACCCGAACCCCCTCGGCGGCGCCCTCCCCCTCACCGGCCCACGGGCCTACAGCCACCAGGAACTCACCGCACTGCTGGGCGAGTTGCTCGGCCGTCCGGTCCGCTACCTGGACCTGTCCCCGGCCGCCTTCCACGCCCACCTGACCGGCCGGGGCGGGATGCCGGAGTGGCTGGCCGCCCACGTGGTGGAGATCCAGCGGCTCGCGGTGCTCCGCGAGGAGACCCCGGACGACGACGCCTTCCGCCGTCTCACCGGCCGCGCCCCGCGCACCCTGGAGGCCTTCCTCCGCGAGAACCTGGACCGCTTCCGCCACCCCCTGCCGCCGGGCGGACCCGGCCCGGTGGTGATCCCGTGTTGACCTTCAGGTTGGTCGAAGGCCAATGATGGCGCGGTGCCGAATTCCGAACTGATGCCCATCGGGGTCTTCGCCCGCCGCTGCGGCCTGACCTCCAGCGCCCTGCGTTTCTACGCGGACTCCGGGCTGCTCCCGCCCGCCGAGGTCGACCCCGTCTCGGGCTACCGCTACTACGGAGCCGACCAGCTGGAGCGGGCGGCCACGCTGCGGCGGCTCCGCGAGATCGCCATGCCGCTCGCCGCCGCCGAGGCGGTCCTGGACGCCGGCGCCGAGGAGGCGGCGCGGCTGCTCGACGAGCACGTGGCGCGGGTCGTCGCGGACGCGGCGGCGACCCTGCGCGAGGCCGCCGCCATCAAGTCGGCGCTGGCGGGCGCGCCCGGCGTGACGATCGCGACGCTGAAGGGTCCCGTACTGGCCGACGCCGTCGAACAGGTCCTGACCGCGACGGCGCACGAGCCGGGGATGCCGGTGCTCGCGGGCGTCCGCGTCGAGGCGGGTCCGGAGGCGGTCACCCTGACCGCGACCGACCGGTACCGGCTCTCCGTCCGCACCCTGGTGTCGGCCCGGCCGCCCGAGCGGACCTGGGCCGGCACGGTCGACGGCGACGACCTGCGGGCGGCGGCCTGCGCGGTCCGGCGCGGCGCGCTGGTCCGCGTGGAGGCCCTGCCGCACGGGATCCGGCTCGCCGTCGCCGGACGGGAGGACCGCCACTGCCGGCTGCTGTCCGGGGAGTTCCCCGACCACCGGCTGATGCTCGCCTCCCTGGGCGCGGTCACCACCCGTGCGACGGTCGCGAAGGGGCCGCTGCTGCGCGCCCTGGAGGAGCAGCCCGGCGAACGCGTCGCCCTGCACGTCGCCGACCGGGCGGTCCGCGTACACCCCCTGGACGGGACACACCCCGCCACGACGATCCCCGGTACCACGATCCCGGCCGCCACCACGGGCGAGGCCCTGCGGATCGGGTTCGAACTGACCACGCTCCACCCCGCCGTGAGCACCGCGATCGGCCCCGACCTGATGCTCGATCTGCGGGGCCCCGACCAGCCGGTCACGATCCGCTCCGCCGACCGCGGGGACCTCACCACCCTGGCCATGCCCGTCGCGTCCGACTGAGAAGGGGAAACCACCGTGACCACCACACCCCCGCGCACCGATCCGGTGATGGAAGCCATCGGCCTGGCCGTGACCGAAGGCCGCGGCGGCGACCCCGCCGCCGCCCGCCGTGCACTGCTGGACCTGTGGGAGCGGACCGGCGTCACCGGCGACCCGCTGCACCGCTGCGCCCTCGCCCACCACCTGGCGGACCTCCACGAGGACCCCGCCGAGGCCCTGGTCTGGGACGTCCGGGCGCTGGACGCGGCCGACGCCCTCACCGGGGCACGCGTCCGGGAGCACCACGCGGCCCTGAGCGTCGCCGGCTTCTACCCGTCCCTCCACCTCAACCTCGCCGACGTCCACCGCCGCCTCGGCTCCTTCGCGGCCGCCGCCCGGCACATCGAGGCGGCCAGGGCGCACTCCCCCGCCCTCGCCCGGGACCCCTACGGCGACCTGGTCCGCGGCGCGGTCGAGGAGGTCGCCGACGCCATCGCCCGGCGGGACCGCGCACCCCGCGCCCCGGCACCGGGCCCGGCCTCATGACGCCCCCCGAGACGGCGGAGCGCCCTCACCCCGCCCGCCGGGGCCGGGCCCCCGGGAGGGCGGTGGAGGCGAGGAGCAGGGCGGCGCACAGGAAGGCGCACGCCGTGACGAAGGCCACCGGTGTGGCCGTGGCGGTGACGATGCCCGCCGCGTCGGCGGTGTCGTCGTTCGCGGCCAGGACCAGCGCGCCCGCCACCGCCAGCCCGACCGCGCCGCCGAGCTGGCGGAGCGTCTGGCGCAGCACGGAGGCGTCGGCCCGCGCCTCGCGCGGTACCGCGCGCATCAGTTCGGCGCTCAGCGCCGGTACGGGCATCCCCATCCCGATCCCGGCGAGGAGCATCCCGGGGACCTGCCCGGCGTACTCCCGCGACGGCAGGGCCAGCGTCCAGAGCGCCGCGCCGAGCACGGCGGCCGCCAGCCCGAGCAGTACGGGGATCCGGACCGAGCGGTAGCGGTCCAGCAGGTACCCGGAGAGGAGGGTGCCCGTCGTCAGGGCGCCGACCAGGGGCAGCAGGCAGAGGCCGGTGGACAGCGGCGGCAGGTGCATGGCCTGGCGCAGGAACAGCGTCCCGTGCACCAGCACGATCAGCTGCGGGCCCTGCACCAGGAAGGTGAGCGCGGTCGCCACGGCGTACGGGCGGATCCGCAGCAGCCGCAGGTCCACCAGGGGCTCCGGGGAGCGCAGGACGAGCCGCACCGCCAGGGCCGGTGCCAGCAGGGCGGCCGTCAGGGCGGCGGGGGTCCTCGGGTCGCCGAAGCCCCAGATCCCGCACTGGTAGAGCGCGAGGACGAGCGCGGCCACGGACGGGATGACCACGAGGGCCTGGAGCAGGCCGACGGGCCGGCCCCGCGGCCCGTCCTCGACCCGCGCGCCGGCGGCCAGCCACAGGGCCGCGGCGGCGACGGGCACGTTGGCGGGGAAGACGGAACGCCATCCGAGGTACTGGGTCAGCACCGCCCCGGCCACGGGGCCGAGGGCGAAGAAGACCTGGGCCAGACCGGCGTAGAGCGCCAGGGCCCGGCCGCGCTCGTGCTCCGCGTACAGGTTCGTGATCACGGTCGTGGCGACGGGGATCATCAGTCCGGCCCCCGCGCCCTGCACGGCCCGCATGAGGAGGAGGAACGGCGCGGCCTCCTCGCCCGGCGGGGTGAGCCCGCAGGCACCGGACGCGAGGGCGAAGAGCACGATGCCGGCCCGGAAGGTGGCGAGGAGCCCGAAGCGGCGGGCCACCGCCCCGCCGACCGGCGCGAACGCGGACAGCGCGAGGACGTAGACGAGCACCACGCGGTGCAGCACCCACGTCGTCAGGCCCAGCCCGCGTGCCATCGGGCCGAGAGCGACCGCGACGACGGTCTGGTCGAGCATGATCATGCCCCCGGCGCAGCCCATCGCCGTGAGCGCGTACCGCCTCCGGCGTCCGTCCGAGCGGGGCGGACCGGTGGCTTCCGGCATGGGCACCCCGGGGTCGGTCGGGAAGGGCATGGGCCGTGCGGAGCGCGCCGCCCCGCCCGTCCGGCGGGCCCGGGGGCTCGCGCGGGCCCCATGCTGCCACGCGGGGCGCCGGCGGCACGTCATTGAGCGGCGCGGCCGCACGGTGGCGGCGGGGTGCCCGGGGGCTCATCCGGTGAGGGTGAGCAGCACCTCGTCGATCTCGGCGCCGCGCGCGTTCGCGTAGCCCCGGTCGTGGCCGGTGACCGTGAACCCGCACGTGGCCAGGACCCGCAGGGAGCCGGCGTTGTCCGCGGCCGCCCGGGCGTGCAGCGGACGGTCCGGGACGGCTGCGAGCAGGGCGCGCAGCGCGGCGGTCGCCACCCCTCGGCCCCAGTGCTCGCGGCCGATCCAGTAGGTGACCTCGCGCTCCCCGGGCGGGCCGAAGACCCCGATGCTGCCGAGGACCTCCCCGTCCGCGCCCACGACGGCGAGGGTGACCACCTCGGGGTCGTGGCGCAGCCGCGCCCAGTGGGCGTCGAACCGGGCGCGGTCCGCGGGGTCCTCGGCGGTGAACGCCGCCATCCGGATCCCCTCGGGATCCGTCGTCTGCCCGTAGAACACCGCGAGGTCGGTGTCGCGTACCTCGCGCAGCGTGACGTCCATCGGCACCTCCGGGTGCGGGATAGGCAGGGTGCGGACTGGAGCGGCCTGGAGCGGCCGTCAGGCCGCGGGGTCCTGCGGGGCGCCCTGGACCCCGGTCAGCCGGGCCACCGCGTCGACCACCGCCGCGCGGTGGGCGGTGCGGTGGTCCTCGGCGGCCGGGTCGCCGCCGGCCGTGGTGTACCAGGCCTGGGCCAGGCCGAGGACCAGGGTGAGGAGGTCGGCCGGGTCGTGCGCGGGGTCGACGTGGCCCTCGCGCTGGGCGGTGGCCAGCGCGGCGGTCTTGCGGGCGTACGACTCCGCTTCCAGTGCGGTGGCCTCCGGCCGCTCCAGGCGCTTCCACATCACCAGGCGCATGAGCCGGGGGTCGGCCGTCAGGTGGTCGAAGATCGCGCCGGCGTAGCGGGGCAGGTTCCCGGCGTCGAAGGGGACGGATTCCGCGCCCCGCTCCACGGCCTGGAGGATCACCTGGTCGAAGAGCTGCTCCTTGTTGCCGAAGTAGACGTAGATCATCCGCTTGTTCGCCCCGGCCGTGTCGGCGATGCGGTCGACCCGGGCGCCGGCGATACCGTACGCGGCGAACTCGTCGAAGGCCGCGGCGAGGATGCGGGCCTTCGTTGCGCTGGAATCACGTGCCATGCCCCCGAGGCTAGCAAGTAACTATCCGGTTATTGACAAGCCGGACCGCGCACCCGCAGGATGTAGGTAACCAGTTAGTTATTTCTTTTCCCCCCAGGAGAACACCATGGAACTGCGCGCACTCGGCTCCCAGGGTCTGCGGGTCGGCGCCGAAGGCCTCGGCTGCATGGGCATGAGCGCCTTCTACGGAGCCACCGACGAGGCCGAATCCCTGGCCACCCTCGACCGCGCCCTGGAGCTGGGCGTCACCCTGCTCGACACCGCCGAGGGGTACGGCCCCTTCATCAACGAGCAGCTCGTCGGCAAGGCCGTCGCCGGCCGCCGCGACCGGGTGGTCATCGCCACCAAGACCGGCATCGAGATCGACGACGCCGGCACCGCCCACGGGCACAACGGCCGCCGCGAGTACATCCACCGCGCCGCCGAACGCTCGCTGCGCCACCTGGGCACCGACCACATCGACCTCTACTACCTGCACCGCGTCGACCCCGACGTGCCGGTCGAGGAGAGCATCGGCGCCATGGCCGAACTGGTCACCGCCGGCAAGGTCCGCCACCTCGGCATCAGCGAGGCCGCCGCGGCCACCATCCGGCGCGCCCACGCCGTCCACCCCCTGACGGCCGTGCAGACCGAGTACTCGCTCTTCGAACGGGGCCTGGAGGACAACGGCGTACGGGCCGTCCTCGACGAGCTCGGCATCGGCCTGGTCGCGTACTCCCCGCTGGGCCGCGGCTTCCTGTCCGGCGCCATCACCAGCCCGGACGACTTCGCCGCCGACGACTTCCGCCGGACCGACCCCCGGTTCCAGGGCGAGAACTTCTCCCGCAACCTCGCCGTCGTCGACGCCGTCCGGCGCCTCGCGGAGGCCAAGTCGGTCACCCCCTCCCAGCTGGCCCTCGCCTGGGTGCTGCGCACGGGCGCGGTGCCGATCCCGGGCACCAAGCGGCGCCGCTACCTCGAGGAGAACATCGCCGCCACCGAGGTGACGATCACCGACGAGGACCTCGCCGCCATCGAGGCGGTGGCCCCGCGCGGCGTGGCCTCCGGCGAGCGCTACGCCCCGGAGTACATGCGCAACCTCAACGGCTGACGAACCGTCCGGCCGCCCCGCCCCCGGCCCGTCCCCCGCGAACGGCGCTGTCAGTGGCGGGTGGCAGCATGACGGGCATGACGCGCGACGCTCTCGACACCCTGTTCTCCTCCCCCGCCGCCCTGCTCGCCGCCGGCCCCGAGGCCGTCCGGGACCTGCCCGCGACGGGCGGCGGAGCGGGCCGCGAGGCCTGGGCGCAGGCCGTCGCCATCCTCGGCGGAAGGGAGGTGTCCCGGGCGGAGTTCGCCTCATGGCTGCACTTCGGGGCCACGGCGCTGGGCCACGACTCCTACGCCGGCCTGGTCGCCGCGGCCGAGCCGGACATGCCGTGGCGGACGGTCTGGGCCTGGTGGCGGCCGGTCGGCGCCTACCGGGCCAAGCCGAACCTGAGCGGGGACGCCGACGTCCAGGTCCACGAGGCGCCGGACGGCCGCATCCTGCTGCGGGTGTGGTCGCAGTGGACCCCGGAGCACTGGCGCGATCCGGCCACCGGGGAGCGCGTACCCGCGCCCGCCGAGGGCGAGTTCACGGAGCGGCCGTACGACGCCCCCGTCGAGGGGCCCGTCCTCTTCGACCCCGACGGCGGGGAGCACGGCCTCCACCTGCCCGACGCCTGGGAGGAGCCCGTGCCCCTGGGCGGCGGCCGCGTGCTCTTCTCCGATCCGCGCGGGGTCGTGGTCCTGGAGCACAACGGCGCGGCGGCGGACCCGGCCGGCGAGGCCGAGGCCCTCTCCTGGGGCGAGGCGGCCCCGTGGTTCGCGGGGCCGGCGCCCGCCGAGGTCCCGCTCGACACCGCCCGCCTGGAGGAGGCGTTCGACGCGGACGGCATGGTGGTGCTGACCCCCGGTCAGCTGCCCGCCGCGCTCCGGCACGCCCCCACGCGGGAGCTGGCCGTGGCCGCGGGGCTGCCGACCTGGTTCGCCGCCGGGGTCGCCACCTTCACCCTGGCGTGGGCCGGCGGGAAGGGCGCCGCGCTGGAGCCCGACGAGCACGGGCTGCTCCACCTGGGCACCCTGGACCTGGCCTACGCCGACACCGGCCGGGTGCTGGTCCACCCGGAGACGGGCGCGGTGTCGCTGGTCCGGGGCGGCGAGGGGCCGTTCCCGTTCGCCCGCGACACCGAGACGTTCGTCCGGGTGCTGGAGGCCCAGTACCGCTTCATGGGCGCCTGCTGGAACGGGCACCCCGGTGAGGACGGCGAGCGGGACTTCCTCCGCGAGGTCGCCGCCCTCGAACCGCTCACGGTGGACGAGGACGCCCCCGCGGCGGACGTGTGGGGGCACCTGTTCGCCGCCGTCACCGAACTCAGCCCCTGGGGCTTCTGAGGGCCGGTGCGCGGGGCCGGAGCGCGGGGTCAGTGCGTGAGGACGCGGGCGTCCCGGTCGCTCTTGTAGGGGGCGAAGCCGGCGTTGTCCTTGCAGCCGAGCTGCTGCCAGGTCTTGTCGTTGGTCACCGGGTCCGTCCCCGTCAGGCGGTACTTGCAGGCGCCCTTGATGAAGTTGCCCTGCACCCCGCCGGGGAAGTCGATCTCCTTGTTCCACAGGTACGGCGACTGGTAGTCGTTCACGCGGGCCGTGGCGTTCACGTCGATGCCGCCGGGCGCGTAGATCTCGTACACCCAGCCGGTCTTCTCCTCCCCGTACGTCGCGAACCGCTTGGCCACCGACTGGTCGCAGCTGGTGCTGAGGTGCGCGCTGAGCTGGCCGCCCCCCTTGACGATGTACTCGGCGAGGGGGATGAGCTGGTCGCCGCGCGGGGTGAAGCCCGTCCGGAAGATCTCCTCGACGCTCTCCCTGGTGTCCCCGCGCCACAGGGTGTTGACGTCGTTGCGCCACTGCCAGTGCTCGCCGGACGCGGTGGACGCGACCGTGGGGGCGATCCGCGGGTTCGTGGTGGTGCGCCACCAGTCCCAGGCCCGGTACTCGACGACCGGGCCGCAGGGCGCGCTGGAGTCGTCGGCCGCGGCCGGGGCCGCCGCGACGGCGGCCGGGGTCAGGGTGGCGGACATCAGGAAGGTGGCGGCGAGCACCCGCAGAGCGGCGTTCAGCATGGTGTGAGGACCCATCAGTCGAGGCGTCGGGGTGGCGGACATCCCGTTTATAGAGGGGTCCCGGGGCGCCGGGGGCGCGGTGCGGCGGCCGGTCCACCCGTGCGGGTGGATCAGTCGTACCGGGGAAAGGATTCACCGGCGGGGAGCCGCCGGCACGGACCGGGTCCCGCGCGGACAGGCCCTCTGGCGGACCGGCGGGCGGGTCGGGCACCATCACGGTGCTCCACCCGCACGGGCACGGCCCACCCCACAAGGTCACCCAGCAGGAGGCTTCCGTCGTGAAGACCCGATCCGTCCTCACCGCCCTCTTCCTCGTCCTCGGCGCGCTGTTCGCGCCGGGCTTCGGAGCACTGACCGGCACGACCCCGGCCCACGCGGCGACCAAGATCACCCACGCGACGGCGACCTCGATGTTCCGCCAGGCCGGGATCGGGTGGTCCTCCTCGGGCAACTGCTCGGACCGTGACAACGCGAGCTGCACGTCCTTCGAACAGCTCAACCTCGCCACGGCCCAGGGCGCCCAGACCCTCAAGAGCGCCACCGGCTGCGCCCTGACCATCACGGGCGGCACCGAGACCGGGCACGCGAGCGGCACGTACTCGCACTGGAACGGCTACAAGCTCGACTACGCGAAGGCCACCTGCCTGACGAACTACGTCAAGGGCACGTTCTCCTACATCGGCGTGCGCGGCGACGGCGCCCCCATGTGGCAGTCGGGCTCGGGCAACGTCTACGCCGACGAGGGCAACCACTGGGACGTCCTCTACTACAACTGCGGAGGCTGCTGAGGCTCCTGAGCCCTGGGTCCGGACCGGGCGGGGCGGACCGGACCGGGCGGGGCGGGGCGGGGCGGCGGCGGGGTCCTACGGGCCGGCCAGCCAGTCCGTGTACCAGGCGCGGAACCCCGGGCTCACCGGTACGAAGCCGCCCCAGTCCGGATCGATCTCCCAGACCTCGCCGGCGTACGGGCCGTTCAGGACCAGCCGGGCGAAGACGCCGCAGCCCCGTTCGGCCAGCAGCAGGCTGCCCGGGGTGAGGGCCTCGGGCCGGCCCGCGAGCCGGCCGGGCCGGGGCCCGGTGAGGGGGAAGGGCGCGGCGAGCCGGCCCGGCAGCCGGTCCTGCTCCCACTCGCCGTCCACCGCCCAGTCGTCGCCGGCCTCGGGCCGGGGGGCGGTCAGGGGCATCAGACCGTGCAGCGGTCCGGCCGGGCCGTCGCCCACCTCCGCGACGAAGGAGCGGTAGTCCGCCGGCAGACCGGTCCCGTGGCACTCCTCGAAGTCCCGGATCTCCGCCTCCGGCAGCCGGGGCCCCAGCACGTACCGGTGCGTGTCCGCCCCGAAGCGCTCCAGCCCCGGGTCCCGCGCCGCCATCTCCCCGATCCGCGCCCGGATCCCGTCCCCGTCCCAGTTCCCCATCCGGTGACCGTAACAGCGGCGCGGCTTGACCTTGACACGGTGGCAAGGGCTTCGCTGTGGGCCGAGGAGGTGGTCCCGATGATCACACGTGACGGGGAGACGGGCCCGGTGCGGGCCCTGCGGGGGCTGGAGGACGACAGCGCCCAGGTGCGGCTGCGGGCGGCGCTGGAGGTGGGGACGGCCGCGGATCCGGGCTCCGTCGACGCGCTGGTCGAACGGTGCGCGGTCGAACCCGAGTTCTTCGTAAGGGACATGCTGACCTGGGCGCTGGCCCGGTACCCGGCCGCGGTGACGGTTCCCAGGCTGGTGGACGCGCTGGGTTCGGAGCGGGCCCAGGCCCGCAGCCAGGCCCTGCACACGCTGTCCAAGATCGGGGACCCGGGGGCCTGGCCGGCGATCACCCGGGGGCTGCTGACCGACGCCGACGACGCGGTGGCGCGCAGTGCCTGGCGGGCGGCGGTCCTGCTGGTGCCGGAGGACGGCCGGGAGGGGCTGGCCGGGGTCCTGGCCACACAGCTCGGGCGCGGCGGTCTGGAGACCCGGCTGAGCCTCAGCCGGGCGTTCGTCGCGCTGGGCGGGGCGGCGGCGCCGGTCCTGCGTGCCGCGGCGACGGGGGCGACCCCCGGGGCCCGTGAGCACGCCCTCGCCACCGAACGGCTGGTGCTCGATCCGGACGCGGGGTTCGAGTTCGCCCTGCACGAGGCGAAGCGGATCATGGTCGGCGGGTAGGACGGCGACGACCGCGGGGAGCGCACGGGCAGTGTTGATCGGTGATGTGGCACGGCGGTCGGGGGTCAGCGCCCGGATGCTCCGGCACTACGAGTCGCTCGGCCTGCTGCGGCCGCCCGGACGGACGGGGTCGGGCTACCGGGAGTACTCGGAGGAGGACATCCGGCGGATCTTCCACATCGAGAGCCTGCGCTCGCTCGGGCTCGGGCTGCGGGACGTGGCGCGGGCACTGGACGATCCCGGGTTCACGCCCGCCGGGCTCATCGACGACCTGGTGCGCGGGGTGCGCGAGCGGATCGCCGCCGAGACCCGGCTCCTCACCCGGCTGGAGCGGATCGGGGCCGCCGAGCCGGAGGGCTGGGAGGAGGTCCTGCGCGTCGTCGCGCTCCTGCAGGCGCTCCGGTCGCCGAGCGCCGGGGAGCGCCAGCGGGCCGCGCTGTCGACGGCGGAGGGGGGTGCGGTTCCCGTGGAGGCCCTGGCCGAGGCCGCGTTGGGCGAGGGCGACCCGAGCGTCGCCGGTGCCCTGCGGTGGGCGCTGGCCCGGGCCGGCGACGCCGCGATCGGTCCGCTCGCGCGGGGCCTGCGCTCGCCTTCGGCCGAGGTGCGGCGGAGCGCGGTGCGGGCCCTCGCGGAGATCCCGCTGCCCGGGGCGACCGTACTGCTGGAGGAGGTGCTCGGGGACGGCGACGCCGGGGTGCGGGCGGCCGCCGCCCTGGCGCTGGGGGCGCGGGCGGTGGCGCGGGCGGTGCCGGCGCTGACGGACATGGTGGTCGAGGGGACGAACGACGTCGACGCGGCCGACGCGTTGAGCGCGCTGGCCGGGGATCCCGCGCTGGCCGAGCGGATCGCCGCCGGGATCCGCGACCGCCTCGCCCCGGGCACGGCGGGCCCGCCCGCCCGGCTGCGGCTGGTGCAGGCGCTCGCCGACCTCCCCGGCGCCACGGCGTCGCGTGCCCTGGCGGAGCTGGCGCGGGACGAGGACGGCACCGTCGCCCGTACGGCGGCGTACCTGCTGGGACTGCGCGGGGCGCCCGCCTCCGGGAGCCCGGGTGCGGGCGGTTCGCGGCGGTCCTAGCCTGAAGGGGCGGGGCAGGGCCTGCGGCGCTCCCCGCGCGGAGGGAAGGAGCGGCCCATGACCCTGGTCCCCCGCAGGAGCGGCGTCGTCCGCGGCACGGCCGTCGCCGCGCTCGCCGCGACGGCGCTGCTCGGCGCCGCGGCCGCCTCCCCGGCGGTGCCCCGGGACGCGTCCCCCGCGGTGGCGGCGGCCCAGCCCTCGTACGGGCAGCCGGCGCTCGACACCCTGGCCGAGGTGGTACGCGGCGACTTCGCCGCCGTCTCGGCCCGTTTCGCCCCGGAACTGCGCTCCCGGGCGTCCCCGGAGGTACTGGCGAAGTCCTGGGAGGCGTACGAGGGCGCGTTCGGCCGCTACGTGTCCCACGGGGAGCCCCGCCAGACCGAGGCCGGGTCGGGCACGGTGGTGAACGTCCCGCTCCGCATGGCGGACCGGCCCGGCGAGTTCCGCGTCACCTTCGACGACGGGGGCCGGCTGATCGGGCTCTACTTCCTGCGCGTGGGGGTGCCGGTGGCCTAGGGCCTGTCCGCAATGTCAGGTGGGGAGCCATAGTCGCAGGCAGGCGAGGGTGACCAGGGCTTGGTAGTGGCGGGCTCGTTTGTCGTAGCG
>NZ_JBFBGN010000101.1:0-25488 GCF_040684675.1 Streptomyces sp. NPDC089915
GCTGATCGAATCCTCCAGGCAGAGGACCATCGAGACTGGCCGGGGGTGACCCCGGCCCCTTCACGCTCTAGGCGACGTTGCGCGTGTACAGGGCGGCCGCCGCCGTGGGATGCGCCGTGACGTTCGAGCGGCGGACCGGCAGGATGTGGGGCGGCCGGCGCACGGTGCGGGGGCGGGCGGGGGCGAGGACGGCGCGCAGCAGGGGGTGGAGTACGTACTGGAGCCCGTCGGGCTCCCGCCGGGGCGCCGCGTGCAGCAGATGGGCGGCGGCGAGGCGGTCGAGGGTGTCCTCGCAGGCCCGTGCGTCCACGCCGAGGACCTCGGCGGCCCGGGCGGTGTCGAAGCGCTCGACCCCGGCGCGGCCGAGGGCGATCAGCGCGCCGCGGTCGTACGGGGAGAGGTCGTCGAAGCCGGCGTGCAGATAGCCGCGCAGGTCGAGGTCGGCCTCCTGGAGCTCGGCGAGGAGTCCGCCGTGGTCGGCGGCGCGCAGCGCGAGTTTGCGTACGGGCCAGTGCCGGTTGACGGCGAGGCGTTCGCCGAGGGCACGCAGGGCGATGGGCAGGCCGCCGCAGCGTTCGACGAGGTCGGCGACGGCCGGTCGCTCCTGGAGCGCGGCGGGGCCGCCGATGACGCCGGCCAGCAGCGCGATGCCGTCCTCGGTGCGCAGCGGCTCGACGACCAGGTCGTGGGAGCCGGGCAGCGAGCCGGTCAGGCGCCGGCCGGTGATCAGGACCGTCCAGTGGGGGCCGCCGGGCAGCAGCGGGCGGATCTGGTCGGCGGTGCGGGCGTCGTCGATGAAGAGGAGGCCGGTCATCCGCGACACCCGGGTGCGGAACATGCGGGCCAGCTCGTCCTGGGCGGAGGGCAGTTCCTCGGGGGCCGCGCCCAGGTCGCGCAGGAAGCCGCGCAGGACCTCGGCGGTGGCGACGGGCCGGCCGGCGCCGGCGCCGAGGTGCGCGTAGAGCTGGGCGTCGGGGAAGCGGGCGCGGGCGGCGTGGGCCGCGTGCAGGGCCAGGGCGGTCTTGCCGACCCCGGGCATTCCGGTGACGGTGAGCACCCGGGGGCTGGCGCCGTCGGGGGTGAGGAACCGGTCGAGTTCGGCGAGTTCGTCCTCCCGGCCGCGGAAGTCGGCGAGGTCGGCGGGGAGCTGGGCGGGCGCCACCGGGGCGCTGCGGGTGACGACGGCGGTCTTGGGCGCGGTGTCGAAGCGCAGCCACGGGGCGTCGCCGAGCACCGCCTGGTAGAGCTGGCGGAGGTTGGGCGAGGGGTCGATGCCGAGCTCGTCGGCGAGGCCGCGGCGGACCTCGTGGTAGACCTCCAGGGCCTGGGAGCGCCGTTCGCAGCGGTAGAGGGCGACGATGAGCTTGGCGTAGAGGCCCTCGTGCCAGGGGTGCTTGGTGACGAGGCCGCGCAGTTCGCCGACGAGTTCGTGGTGGCGGCCGATCTGCAGGTCGGCTTCGGCCTGCATGACCAGGGCGCGCAGTCCGGCCTCGTTCAGGCGTGCGGCGTGGGCCTCGAGCAGCGGTCCGCGGTGGACGTCGCAGAGGACCTTGCCGCTCCACAGGCCGTTGGCCTGGTGCAGCAGCTCGGAGGCCTGCTGGGCGTTTCCGGCGGCGAGTTCCTTCTTCCCGGACTCGACGAGCCGGTCGAAGCGGTGGACGTCGATGTCGTCGGCCGCGATGTTGGCCACGTAGCCCAGCGGCTTGGTGACCAGCATGTCGTTGCTCTCGCCGAGGGCCTCGGCGAGGACCCGGCGCAGTTGGTAGACGTAGGTCTGGAGCGTGGTGACGGCGCTGGCCGGCGGATCGGACGGCCAGATCTCCTCGATCAGCGAGCTGATCGGCACCAGTCCGCCGCGGTGCATGGCCAGCAGGGCCAGCACGCTGCGCTGCTTGGGCGCCGTCGGTGTGAGGATGCGCCCTTCGTGTGAGACCTCGAAGGTCCCCAGTGCGCGAAAGTACATGTCTTACCCCCGGTGATACAGCTGTGTGGGGTCCCGCGTTTCCCCGGCGGGACCCGACTCGAATGCGAGCTCTCCCGCTCTCGCGTTCCTCCCCGGAAACCGGCGCGCCGGTCGGCCGACCGGGGAGGTGATCCTCCAGTCGAGCACGCGTTTCCGTACAGAAATGCTAGAGACGAAGTCGATGTACTGTCAATCGACAAACGCCCCTTATCAGCAAGAATCGGGCCGCCAGGAAGATCTTTTACTCTTCCGTGGCGGCCCGGGAAACGGAACAACTCCCGCTGTTTACAAGGGGAAACGAGTTTCGGGCAGCGCTTCGCGGACGAAGGCGCCGATCCCCTCCTCGAAGGGCACCGTCGGCCGCCAGCCCAGCTCGGCCCGGAGCCGGTCGGGCGAGGCCACGATGTGCCGCACGTCGTCGAAGCGGTAGCGGCCGCTGACGCGGGGCTCGGGCAGCGAACCCAGGCGCGACATCAGCCGGGCCAGCTCCCCCACGCTGCGCGGAGTGCCGCTGGCCACGTTGTAGGCCCGGAAGCCCGGCCCCTCGCGGCGCAGCGCCGCCGTGTTGGCCGCCGCGACGTCGTCCACATGGACGAAGTCGCGCATCATGGCGCCGTCCTCGTAGAGGTCGATGGGGACCCCGTCGCGCACGTGCGACTGGAAGGTGCAGGTCACACCGGAGTAGCCGGAGTCCTGCCGCATCCCCGGCCCGTAGACGTGGTGGTAGCGCAGGGCGGTGGCCGTCGCGCCGGTCTCGGCCGCCCAGGCCGCCGCCAGGTGCTCCTGGGCGAGCTTGGTCGCGCCGTAGACGTTGCGCGGGTCGAGGCGGCCGTCCTCGTCCACGGTCTCCGGGGTGAGGGCGGCGGCGCAGCGCGGGCAGCGCGGCGCGAAGCGCCCGGCGTCGAGGTCGGCGCGGGCACGGGGACCGGGCGACACGGCGCCGTGCTCGGCGCAGCGCCACTGCCCCTCCCCGTAGACGATCACCGAACTGGCCATCGCCAGACGGCCGATGCCCAGGCTCTGCATCTCCTTCAGCAGCACCGCGGTGCCCAGGTCGTTGCACCCCGCGTAGAGCGGCGCGTCCGCGAAGTCGTTGCCGCGGCCCACCGCCGCCGCCTGGTGGCAGACGGCGTCGACACCGCGCAGGGCGGCCCGGACGTCGGCCTCCTCGCGCACGTCGCCGCGGACGTTCTCGGCCCCGTCGGGCCAGGGCACCGGCCGGTCCGCGTACACATGGGGCAGCGCGGCGTCGAGCACTCTCACCCGGTGCCCCTGCGCGACCAGCGCGGCGACCACATGGCGGCCGATGAAACCGGCGCCTCCGGTGACGAGCACGTGCATGACGATCCTCCGTAGCCATCGGGCCTCTGTCCGGCCCCAGTCTTCGGCGACCCGTTCGAGCCCGGTTCGACGATGGTTCGACCCGGACTCCAGCGCACCGCGCGGCACGGCCGCGACCTGCGCCTTCGAGTGGGTCAGGGCTCGAACCCGAATTCAACGGGCGCGGCCACAGTGACCCCACCCGCAGCCGTCGCCCGACGGCCGGAACCCGCAAGGAGACCCATGGCCCGCCCCGCGCCCGAAGACGCCCGCGCGCCCCGACGCGTCCTGTTCGTCAGCTGGGGCTGGCGCACCCATCTGTACCCGATGGCCCCGTGGGCCTGGGCGCTGCGCGCCGCCGGGCACGAGGTGGCGGTGGCCTGCCAGCCGTCGCTGGTCCCGGCGGCGACGGCGCTCGGGCTGCCCGCGGTCGCCGTGGGGCCCGAGGTCGACGTGCTCCCCGATTTCCGGCGGCTGGTCATCGGCGCGGAACCCGGTGCGCGCCCGGGGGCGGAGCCCGCCCCCGGCCGGGTGCCGCGGGCGCTGACGCTGTTCGCCCGCCTGGCCGACCTGATGGCCGACGACCTCGTCCGCTACGCCCGGACCTGGCGGCCGGACCTGGTGGTCTTCGATCCGACGGCGCTGGCCGGGCCCCTGGTCGCGGCCGCCCTGGGCGTCCCGTCGGCCCGGTGCCTGTACGGACCGGACCTGATGTACGGGATGCGGCACCTGTTGCCTGAGCTGCTGGAGCCCACCTGCCGGCGCCTGGGCATCGGCGGGGTGAACCCGATGGGCGACGTCACCCTGGACCCCAACCCCTCCTGTCTGGCGCTGCCCACGGATCCCGCGCGCCTGGCCACGCGCTACGTGCCCTACAACGGGCCGGAGTCCGCGCAGCCGGTGCTGGGGGAATCGCCGCGCCGCCGGGTGTGCGTGACCTGGGGGCACACCATGTCCGCGCTGGACGAGCGGCACTTCCTGACCGGCGAGGTGGCCAGGACCGCGGCCGAGCTGGACGTCGACGTCCTCGCCCTGGTCTCAGGCGCGCAGTTCCCGCTGCTGGGCCGCACCCCGCGCAACGTGCAGGTGCTCGTGGACACCCCGCTGCACCAGGTGCTGCCGCACTGCGACCTGCTGGTCTCCCAGAGCGGCGCGGGCTCGGTGCTGACGGGGCTCGCCTCCGGGATCCCGCAGGTGGGCGTCGGGCAGCTGCCCGACCACCTGGCCATCGCCCGGCAGCTGGCGGCCGGCGGCGCCGGCAAGGCCCTCTCCGGGCCCGAGGCCACGCCGGAGGCCGTGCTGTCGGCCGTCTTCGACGTGCTGGAACGGCCGTCCTTCACCGACCGGGCCCGCGAGGCACGGCGGGAGAACACCGCGCGCCCCGCGCCGGCCGATCTGGTCGGGGCGCTGCTGGCCACCGCCCGGCCGGCCTGATCCGGCCGATCCATCCTCCAACTGCTCCCCAAGCGCCGGTGGGACGTTGGGGCCTCCTCCGTTGGAGCCCCTCCGTCATCGAGGCCGCCCTCCTCCGTCGAGGCCCCCGCTCCCCCGCTCCGCCGCGCCGCGGCGGGTGAAAGGACGTAGAAACGCATGCGCGTGCTGTTCACCGCGTGGGCCTGGCCCCCGCACTACTATCCGCTGGTCCCGCTGGCCTGGGCGATGCGCAACGCCGGCCACGAGATCCGGGTGGCGGGTCCGCCCGCCCTCGCCGACGCCATCACCCACTCCGGCCAGCCGGCCGTGGAGGTCGGCCGGGACGCCGACTTCAGCGAGATGACGCGCGGCACGATGAACATCGACCGCGACGCCCCCGCCACCCCGGAGCTGTGGCGCGAGCTGCGCAAGCCCAAGGGCGAGCGGGCGCTGAAGATGTTCGCGTCGATCGCCGAGACCATGGTCGACGGCCTGGTGGACTTCGCCCGCGGCTGGCAGCCCGACCTCGTCGTGCACAGCCCCACCAGCTACGCCGGGGCGATCGCGGCGGCGGCCGTCGGGGTGCCCAACGTACGGGTGCTGATGGCGCCCGACATCGCCTACCGCGGCCGGCACGCCGAGCCCGCCCTGCTCGCGGACATGTGCGCGCGCTTCGGGGTCACCGACGTGAACCCGCTGGGCGCGCTCACCGTCGACCCGTGCCCGCCGCGCATCCAGATCCCCTCCGAGTACCCGCGCCAGCTGATGCGCTACGTCCCGTACAACGGGCCGGCGGAGATGCCGCACTGGCTGCTGGAGCCGCCCACGCGCAAGCGCGTGTGCATCACCTGGGGCACGACCCTGGCCGCGGTCAACCCGAACCTGGTGCTGGCCGGGCGCATGCTGGAGGCGGTGGCCGGCCTGGACGCCGAGGTCATCGTGACGGTGGCGCCCAGCCACCGCGAGTTCCTCGGCCCCGTGCCGGAGAACGTGCGCGTCGTCGAGGGCCTGTCGCTGCACCTGCTGCTGCCCACCTGCGACCTGATGATCCACCAGGGCGGCAACGGCACCACCATGACCGCCATGGCGAGCGGGGTGCCGCAGCTGATCGTCCCGCAGTTCCCTGACCAGGCGTTCGTCGCCGAGCGCATGGCGGCCGCGGGCGCGGCGGACGTCCTGCTGCCCGAGGAGGCCGACGCCGCCACCGTCCGGGCGCGCGTGACCGACCTCCTGGAGAACCCGCGCTGGGCCCGTGACGCCGACCGCCTGCGCGCCGAGGCCGAGGCCCTGCCCGCCCCCACCGACATCGTCCCGGTGCTCGAGGAACTCGCCCGCACCGGCCGCGCCCGGCCCGTCGAGGCCCCGTCCGCCTGACGGCGCCCGACCGCCCCTGATACCCGCCGACCAGCGAAAGAGAGCAGAGACGCATGCTGGCACGCAAGGAACTTCCGCAGGAGTTCGCCGACTGGAACAAGAAGTGGGGCGCGCCCTACGGGCACCGCTCGGCGCGGCTGATCGAGGAGGGCGGCCGCCCCCGGCAGCTGCCCGCCGAGGCCGTGAAGGACCCGGGCCACCCCGACAACGGGCCGTTCGCCTTCCAGTACGCGAGCGGCACCCGGGTGCACGAGTACCCGTGGATGTTCGCCGCCGCCGGCCTGGAGCCGGGGATGCGGGTGCTGGACGTCGGCAGCGGGCTCAGCGGCCTGCAGTTCGTGGCCGCGAAGGCCGGGTGCGAGGTGGTCAACGTCGACCCGTCCGCGCGCGACGACTACAACGTGTGGACCGATCCCGGCTACCTCCCGCTCAGCCCCGAGCTGCACCGGCAGATCAACGAGACCTTCGGCACCGACGTCCGGCTGATCGCCGACCGGCTCCAGGACGCGGACCTGGAGCCGGAGAGCTTCGACCGCGTGCTGTGCCTGTCGGTCCTGGAGCACCTCGACGCGGCCGAGGCCAAGGAGGTGATCGAGACGGGTGCGCGCCTGCTGCGCCCGGGCGGTCTGATGGTGCTGACCGTCGACCTGTTCCTGGACCTGAAGCCCTTCGGCGTCCTGGACCACAACATGTGGGGCGTCAACCAGGACATCGGCGCCGCGATCGCCGACAGCGGCCTGGTCCTGGAGAGCGGCGACCCGCGCGAGCTGCTGGGCCTGCCCGAGTTCGACCTCGACCACGTGGTCGCCGAGCTGCCCGGGCTGCTGATCTCCCCGTACTACCCGGTGACGAGCCAGTCGCTGACGCTGCGCAAGCCGCGGGCGTGAGGTGGGCGGGCCAGTGATCGCGGCCGAGGGGCTGCGCAAGACGTACCGGACCGAGCGGGGTGAACGCGAGGCGGTCCGGTCGGTCACCCTGGAGGTCGCCCCCGGCGAGTTCTTCGGACTGCTCGGCCCCAACGGGGCCGGGAAGTCGACGACCATCGGGATGCTCACCACCCTCGTGCTGCCCACCGGGGGCAGCGCGCGGGTGGCCGGGTTCGACGTGGTGCGCCAGGCCCGGGAGGTGCGCCGCCGCATCAGCCTCGTGCACCAGTCCAACGCCGTGGACCGGGACCTGACGGTGCGGGAGAACCTCGAATTCCGCGGCCGGTACTGGGGCGTGGGCCGCCGGGCGGCCCGGCTGCGGGCCGATGAGCTGCTGGAGCAGTTCGGGCTCGGCGACCACCGCGACGCGCTGTTCTACCAGCTCTCCGGCGGGCAGCTGCGGCGCATGGTGATCGCCAGGGCCCTGGTGCACAGCCCGGAGGTGCTGTTCCTGGACGAGCCGACCGTGGGCATCGACGCCCACAGCCGCGTCCGCCTGTGGGAGGTGCTGCGCGAGCTGCACGGCCGGGGCCAGACCATCGTGCTGACCACGCACAACCTGGACGAGGCCGAGCGGTTGTGCCGGCGCGCGGCGATCGTCGACGAGGGACGGGTCCTGGCCTGCGACACCGTGGACGCCCTGGTCGCCCGGGCGGGCGGCGAGGTCACGGTGCGCGCCACCTTCGACGGACCCGTCGACCCGGCGGCGCACCCCTCGGTCCGCCGGCGCCCGGGGGACCGGGCGCGGGCGCGGGGCGCGACCGTCGAGGTGGTGACCGCGGAGCCCGAGGGGCTGCTCGGCGAGCTCATCGCCGCCGGCTCCGCGGCCGGCCGGAGGCTGCTGGACGTGACCACGTCGAGGCCGGGCCTGGAGAGCGCCTTCCTCGCCCTGGCAGGAAGGACGTACCGCGCATGAGCGCTTCCCCGACCCTCCCGGCCCGCCCGGCCCGCCCGGCGCCGGCCGCGCACGCGCCGGCCGGGCCCGTCCCGCCGGTGCGCGCCGGCCGGGTCTTCGCCGCCTTCGTGGCGCGGGACCTGCGGGTGGTCTTCCGCAAGCAGCCGGTCTCCTTCCTGACCCGGGTGCTGGTGGAGCCGTTGACCCGGATCTTCGTCTTCTCCTACGTCCTGCCGGCCGTCTCGGCGGCGGGGCAGCGGTCCGGCGGCCCGGCGGTCAGCACGGTGCTCGCTCCGGGGATGCTGGCGACCACCATCCTGTTCGCCGGCATTCTGGGCGTGTCGATGCCGATGATCACCGAGCTGACGTACCCGAAGACGATCCAGGACCGCCTGCTCACCCCCGTGCCCCTCTGGTCCGTGGGAGCGGCCCGGCTGGTCAGCGGCACGGTCCAGGCCCTGGTGTCGGTGCTGCTGGTGCTGCCCGTCGTGATGTTCGTGCACGCCCCGGGCCAGGCGCCCGACATCGGCCTGTCGCACTGGCCGCTGCTGCTGGCGGTCGTGCTCTCCGGCGCGGTGCTGGCGTCCGCGATCGGGCTGTGGCTGGGCACCGCCGTCCAGCCGTCCCAGGTCAACGTGCTGTTCGGCCTGGTGATGATGCCCATGATGATGCTCGGCTGCGTCTACTACCCGTGGGCCTCGCTGGAGGCGCTCCCCTGGCTGCGGGACCTGGTGCTGCTCAACCCGGTGGTCTACGTGAGCGAGGGGCTGCGCGCGGCCCTGAGCCCGGCGGCGGCGCACCTGAGCCTGTGGGCGGTGCTGCCGGTCCTCGTCGCGGGCTCCGGCCTGGTCTCCCTCCTGGGCCTGCGGGCCTTCCGGCGCGCGGCGCTGGACTGACGGCGCACCGCGAAGACGGCGGGGCCGGTCCCTCGACCGGCCCCGCCGTCGTCATGCCGCGGGCCCGTCGTCCCCGAAGCGGTACGAGATCTCGACGCGCTCGGCGACCCGGTCGGCCAGGTCCAGCAGGGAGGGCAGGTCGGGTGCCCGCGCGCAGAGCAGGTAGGCGATGCTCCCGGCGGGGCGCATCGGGTCCGGGCGCTGCCCGGCGGCCAGCAGCGGGACGAGCCACAGCACGCCCTCCAGGCGCGCCGCCTCCCGGATCCCGCGGACCGCTGTCACCTCGCGGGCGTCCGCCGGCGCGTACGCGCGCAGCACCATGGAGGCGCCGTCCAGGTGCTGCGGCAACAGCGGCCGCTCGCCGAGGGCCACCCTGGCCGCGTCGGTGAGGTAGTCGTACCCGAACGGGCGCAGCGCCAGGGGCAGGGCGAAGCCGAAGCGGCCGTTGACCTCGATCACCCGGGGGCCGGCCGCCGACAGCTTCACCTCGACGTGCACCGCCCCGTGGTGGGCGCCCACCGCGCGGACGGCCCGCTCGGCCGTGTCGACCACTTCGGCGTGCAGGGCGGGGGGCAGGGCCGAGGGCACGACGTGTCCGGCGTCACGGAAGGGCGGCGCCTTCGGCGGCTTCGCCCCGACCACCACGTGGTGGAACTCCCCCTCGAACATCAGGAACTCGACGGAGAACATGTCGTCCAGCCGGGGGTCCGCGGGGTGCGGACGGTCTCCGCCGAGGTACTCCTCCAGCTGGAAGACGGGCGGCTCGCCCGGCTGCGGCGGGTCCTCGGCGTAGGCGCGCCGTCCTTCGCGCAGGCAGTGCTCCAGTTCTGCGGGGGTGGCGACGGCGAAGGTGGTCGTGCTGCCCATGCCGCGCACCGGCTTGAGCACGGCCGGCAGGGGTACGGTGCGCAGCGCCCCGGGGATGTCCTCCGGGCCGTGCAGGACGGCCCAGGCGGGGGTGGGTATGCCGGCCGCCCGCAGCCGCTCGCGCTGTACGTCCTTGCGCAGCAGGGCGGGGACGGCGCTCGTCGGGTGGTGGGGCAGTCCGAGCGCCCCGGCCACCTCGGCGGCCTCGGCGAGCACCAGTTCACTGCTGGCCAGGACCCCGTCGACCCGGTGGCCGGCGGCGAACTCCAGTGCGGCGGGCACGAGTTCCGCGGACTCGGTCACCTCGATCACCGGGCCGAGCCGCGCCAGCCGCTCCAGCTCTCCGGGTCCGCCCGTCGTGCGCGGGCCCAGCACGACTAAGGCGATGTCCACCCCCAGCGTCTGCGCCATCCGCTCGGCCTCGTCCGGTCCGAGCGGTGAGACGGCGTGCAGTACGAGCAGCCTCTTCTTCATTGCCTGTTCACCTCCGTGTCATGCCCTCGCGGGCAAACACCAGGCTGCGTTCCGCTTATGGGGATGCCGTCGAGCACCGCTGAGGACTCCGGCCGGCGGCCGTCCGTTCAGGCCGCGGCGGGTCCGCCGGGGCGGGTGAGGGTGCGGACCACCTCCGCCGGACCGGGCAGCCGGCGGCTCTCCTCGCTCAGGGCGCGGGCGGAGGCGCGGTAGGAGGGGGTGGAGAGGATGCGCAGCGCGGCCGTGCGGATCGTCTCGGCGGTGGCGTCGGCGAGGTCCAGGCGCTCGCCCGCGCCCGCGCCCGCGACCAGGGAGGAGATGAGCTTCTGGTCGGGCAGCTGGGGGATCATCAGCTGTGGGGTGCCGCAGGAGACGGCGGTCAGCGCGGTGCTGGGGCCGGCCTGCGAGACCAGCAGGTCGCAGTGGGGCAGCAGCGCGTGCAGCGGCATCCGTTCGACCACGCGTACGTTGCCGCCGGCTCCGGCGAGGCGGTGGAGGTCGCTGCCGGCCACGGTGGCGACCACCTCGACGGGCAGGTCCGCGACGGCGGCGACGATGCGGTCCAGGACGAAGGCGTAGTGGGCCAGGTGCGAGCTGGTGGTGCCGTAGGTGACGCAGATCCGCGGCCGCCGCGGGGCCCGGGCGGACCAGGCGGGCAGCGAGGCGGAGCCGTTGAAGGGGACGTACCGCATGGGCAGCCGCTCGAACGCGCCGGGGACCTGAAGGCTGGGCGGGCAGTGGTCGACGGTGGCGGCCCCCGTGGTGTCCAGCGCGTCGAGGCCGAGGCGTTCGGCGAGCGGGGCGAGCGCCGCCGGCTCGAAGGACCGTACGTACGAGAGGATGTCGACGCCCCAGAGGTGGCGGACCGCCGGGACGCCCAGCAGGCGGGCGACCATCGGCGCGGCGTAGGTGCTCTCCTCGAACACCACCAGGTCCGGCCGCCGGCGCTCCATGACCTCCCGCAGCGGGCCGGCCATGACCCCGGCGATCGCCGCGTAGCCGGAGACGGTCCGGGAGGTGCGCCCGTCGCCGCGTACCGCGGGGTCCACGGCCAGCAACGCGTCGACGACGGGCTTCAGTTCACGGTCGTCGCCGACCGCGATGCCGGGCAGGCCCGAGGCGCGGACGGTCGGCATCAGCGAGGGCTGGCTGGCGACGCACACCTCGTGGCCGGCCGCGCGGAACGCCCACGCCAGGGTCACCAGCGGCTGGTAGTGCGTGGGCCAGGCCCAGGTGGTGAACAGCACGCGCATACGGTCCCGCCTTCCTCGCCCCAGGGCTCAGGGCGTCCCCGGCACGGTGGCAGGCGGCGATCCAGACCGTGACGAGGATGGAGTCAGCGGCCGCGCCGCAGGCGGACGGTGGCCCTCGTACCCACCCAGACCGTGAGGACGACGATGGCGACCGCGATGCCCGAGAGGGCCGCGGGGGACACGGCCTTCGTCAGGTAGAGGGCGATCCAGACCATGGACAGGGGAAAGGCCGATCCGATCCACGCGGCCAGCGGGAAACGCTTCTCTGAGGACATGGGTGCATTCCTTAGTTTCTGTGAACAGGCCTTCTGAGCTGCCTGTTCGTCATCCTGCGGGAACCGTGTGGCCCGTACAACCGGGTGACGGCCCCTCCTCAACGGATCTGGACGTATTTTCCAGACCCTTGTCCCAGCCTTGGTAATCCCAATGAAGTGAGCACCGAAACAGCGGAGGTTCGAGACAGCGTGCGCGTCGTATTGGCTTCCTGGGCCTGGCCCTCGCACTTGCTCCCGCTGATGCCCCTGGCCTGGGCCTTCCGCGCGGCGGGACACGAGGTCCTGGTGGCCACCCAACCCCCGCTGGCCGGCGCGGTGACCGCCGCCGGGCTGCCCGTGGCCGCCGTGGGCTCGGCGATGGACCACACCCGGCTGCTGGGCAGCGCCATGCGGCCGCTGCACCCGGACGTGACCCCGGCGCCCGCGCCCGCTCCGGCGGCGGCGCCGGGCAGGCGGCGCCGCCTGGGGCTGTCCGTGCGCGTCGCCGAGGACATGACCGACGACCTCGCGCGGCTGTGCGCCTCGTGGAGGCCCTCGCTGGTGCTGCACGAGCCCACGACCTACGCGGCCCCGCTCGCCGCCGCCTCCCTGGGCATCGCCCACGCGCCGGTGCTGTGGGGGGTGAACTTCCACGACGCGGCCCGCGCCCATGAGGCCGAGGCCTTCGCGGAGCTGAGCGCCCGGCTGGGCGTCGACGGGTTCGACTCGCGCGGCCTCGTCACCGTCGACCCGTGCCCGCCGTCGCTCCAGGTCCCCTCGGCGCATCCGCGGCTGGGGCTGCGGCACGTCCCCTACAACGGCCCGGCCGTGGTGCCGCCCTGGCTGCGCCGGCCCCCGGGCCGCCGCGACCGCCCCCGTATCTGCCTGACCTGGGGCGTGTCCCCGCACTGGGCCAACGAGGACGAGCACGCGCGCGCGGTGGGGCAGCAGCACCGGCTGATCTCGGCCCTGGCGGAACTCGACGTGGACATCGTCGTGGCGACGCCCTCGCGGGAGGCGGTCGACGAGACCCGGCTGCCCGCCGGCGTCCGCGTGGTGGAGCGGCTTCCGCTGCACCTGCTGCTGCCGGGCTGCGATCTGATGATCGCCCGGGGCGGCGCCGGATCGATGATGACGGCGCTCGCCGCCGGCGTGCCGCAGCTGTGCGTGCCGCAGTACGTCTCCGATCTGATGCCCGCCGAGCGGCTCGCCGCCACCGGGGCCGCGCTGTCGCTGGGCGACACGCCCACCGACCCCGCGGCCGTGCGCGACGCGGCCGCGCTGATGCTCGGCACGCCCTCGTTCGGCGCGGCCGCGGCGCGGCTGCGGGCCGAGGCGGAGGGCCAGCCCCCGGCCGCCGCCGTGGTGCGGCGGCTCACCGCCATGGTGAGCGGCTCCGACCGGCCGATGGGCGGATGAGGGCGATGCGCATCCTGTTCACCGCGTGGGGCTGGAACACCTGCTACTACCCGCTGGTGCCGCTGGCCTGGTCGGCGCGGGCCGCCGGGCACGAGGTGGTCGTGGCCACGCAGCCCGGCCTGGCCGCCACGGTGCAGCGCTCGGGGCTGCCCGTCGCCGCCGTCGGCACGGACGTCGACGCCGGCGCGATGATGGGCGGCTTCCTGCGGCGGCTCACCGACCGGGGCAGCCGCAACCCCCCGGGCTGGGAGGAGATGCGGCGCTTCGGGGTCCGCAACTGCTGGCTGAACGTGGCGGTGTGCGGGGCGATGGCCGAGGGCCTGTGGGAGTTCGCCTCCCGCTGGCGGCCCGACGTCATCGTCCACGAGGCCACCACCTACGCCGGCCCGCTGGTCGCCGCCCGACTGGGCGTGCCCGCCGTACGGCACACCTGGGGCATCGACTACGCCTACCTGCTGCGCGAGTTCGAGGAAGAGGCCCTGGCCCCCTTCCGCGAGGCCTGGGACCTCGGCCCCGTCGAGACCCTCGGCGCGCTGACCGTCGACCCCTGCCCGCCGAGCCTCCAGCTCCCCGAGAGCCCGGCCGTCCCCGCCCCCGTACACCGGCTGCCCATGCGCTACGTGCCGTACAACGGCCCGGGGCGCCCGCCCCGGTGGCTGCTGGAGCCGGCGCGCGGGCCCCGGGTCTGCGTGACCTGGGGCATGTCCTCGGGCCGCTTCGACCCCGGCCAGGTCGTCATCGACCAGGTCATCCGCGCCGTGGCCGGACTCGGCGTGGAGGTGGTGGCCGCCGTCGCCCCCGCCGACCGCGACCTGCTGGGCCCCCTGCCGTCCAACGTCCGCGTCTGCGAGGACATCCCCCTGCACACGCTGCTGCCGACCTGCGACGCCCTCATCTCCCAGGGCGGCCTCGGCACCCTCATGACGGCCCTCGCCGCCGGGGTCCCGCAGGTCGTCGTCCCCCAGACCACCGACCGCCTCGTCAACGCCGAGCGGCTCACGCGCAGCGGCGCGGGGCTGCACCTGCTGCCCGACGACGCCACACCGGCCGGCCTGCGCGCCGCCCTGAACCGCCTCCTCACCGAACCCGCCTTCCGTGCCGCCGCCCGCCGTCTGAAAGCCGAGCACGACGCGCTCGCCACCCCGGGCGACGTCGTCGGCGCGCTCGAACGGCTGGTCCCCGGCCCGACGCCCCCGGCTCCGAGCCGGCCGATCTGAAAGAGCCCGATGCGCACGCTGTTCGTCTGCTGGGCCTGGCCCTCCCACCTGTACCCCATGGTCCCGCTGGCCGGAGCGGCGCGAGCGGCCGGGCACGAGGTGCTGGTGGCCTGCCCGCCCTCGCTCGTCCCCACCGCCCTGCGCACCGGTCTGCCGGCGGTCGCCGTGGGCCGGGACGTCGAACTGGGCCCCACCGTCCAGCGCGTGATCGACCGCGCCAGGTCCGGCGACCGCGCGCGCCGGCCGCGGCCGCCGGGGCAGAAGCCCCCGACCCCGCTCGACTTCTTCGCCACCACCGCCGAGGCGATGGCCGACGGCCTGATGGAGGTCTGCCGCCGGTGGCAGCCGGACCTGATCGTGCACGACGCCACCACCTACGCCGCCCCGGCCGTGGGAGCGGCGCTGGGCATCCCCACGGCCCGGTACCTGTGGGGCGTCGACTTCACCCACCGGTTCCGGGAGTTCGAACCGGAGGCCTTCGCCGCCCTGCACCGCCGCCTCGGGGTGGAGGGCCTCGCCCTGAGCGGTGACACGCCCACCCTCGACCCCTGCCCGCCCGGGCTCCAGGTGCCGGTGCACTACCGCCCCCACCGGCTGCGCCACCTCCCGTACAACGGCGCGGGCCGTCCCGCGCCCGACCTTCCGGCCCGCTCCCGGCGGCCCCGGCTGTGCGTCACCTGGGGCACCACGAGCAGCAGCCTCGAAGGCGAGGACCCCGTCCTCACCGAGGTGCTGCGCGCCGCCGCGGACCTGGACGCGGACGTGGTGTTCGCGACCACGGGCCGGGACTCCGTCCCCGCGGCGCTCCCCCCGCACTGGCACACCGCCGTCATGCGGCCGCTGCACCTGCTGCTGCCGCACTGCGACGCGGTCGTCAGCCCCGGCGGCTCGGGCACCGTCATGACCGCGGTGACGGCCGGGCTGCCGCAGGTGTGCGTCCCGATCCTCCCCGACCAGGAGGCCACCGCCGAACGGCTCGTGGCCACCGGCGCCGGGCTGCGGGTCGGGGTGCGCGAGGCCGGACGGGAACCCCTGCACGAGGCCCTGCGGGCCGTGCTCCACGACCCCGGCCACGCGGCCGCGGCGCGCGGGCTGCGCGAGGAGGCGCTCGCGCAGCCGACGCCGGTGGAGACGGTGCGGGTCCTGGAAGAACTGGCGGGCGCGTGATGCGGGTCCTGCTGACCTCCTGGTCGTGGCCGACGCACTACTACTGGCTGATGCCCATGGCCTGGGCGTGCCGGGCCGCCGGGCACGAGGTGCTCGTCGCCGTGCCGCCCGCCGGGGTGGCGGGCGCGTCCCGGGCCGGGCTGCCGGTGGTGGCCGTCGGCTCCGACTTCGACGAACTGCCCGTCATCGCCAAGTACTACTGGTCCTCGCCGATCGCCGAGATCTCCGCGCGCGGCGGCGAGGTGGACTGGGAGCGGATGCGGGCGGCGGGCGAACAACCGCTGTCGGTCTACGCCCTGCTCTCCTCCTTCATGCAGGACGACCTGCTGGCGCTGACCCGCGCCTGGCGGCCCGACGTCATGGTGTACGACGCGGTGAACTACGCCGCGCCGCTGGTCGCCGCCGCCTGCGGGGTCCCCGCCGTCCGGCAGATCTGGGGCGTGGACTTCAGCTCGCAGCTGGCCCCCTTCGCCCCGGAGGCGCTGGCCCGCCACCGCGCACGGCTGGGGCTGGGCGAGGACGAGGGGGACGTCCTGGGCGCGCTCACGCTGGACCCCTGCCCGCCGAGCATGCAGCTCGACGACGGGATCCGCCGGCTGCCCGTGCGCCATCCCCCGTACAACGGACCGGGCCGGGCCCCGAGCTGGCTGCTGGAGCGGCCGCGCAGGCCGCGCGTGTGCGTGACCTGGGGGACGGTCTCCCATCTGTTCGGCGACCGCCTCTTCCCGCTCGCGGGGGTGCTGCGCGCGCTGTCCGGGCTCGACGTCGAGGTGGTCGCGGCGGTGTCCCCGCGCGACCGGGCCGAACTGGGCCCGGTGCCGGCCAACACCCGGGTGGTGGAGAACCTGCCGCTGCACCTGTTCCTGTCCGGCTGCGACCTGGTCGTCTCGCACGGCGGCGGAGGGGTGGTGGGGGCCGCGATCGACGCCGGGGTACCGCAGTTGACCGTGCCCCGCACCAGCGAGCAGGTCCTGATCTGCCGCTCCCTCGCCGGCACCGGTGCCGGCGAGATGATCGCCCTCGACGACGCCTCTCCCGCCCTCCTGCGCGAGCAGGTGGTGCGGCTGCTCGGCTCGGCCGCGCACAAGGACGCGGCCCGCGCGCTGATGCGGGAGGCGCGGGCCCAGCGCCCGCTGAGCCGGACGGTCGCCGACCTGGAGGCGCTGGCCGCCGCCCGGGCGGCCGGCGGGGGGACACGGGGAGGCGCACCGTGCGCGTGATGTTCGCCCTGTGGAACTGGCCCACGCACTACTACCCGCTGGTGCCGCTGGCCTGGTCGGCGCGGGCCGCCGGGCACGAGGTGGTCGTGGCCACGCAGCCCGGCCTGGCCGCCACGGTGCAGCGCTCGGGGCTGCCCGTCGCCGCCGTCGGCACGGACGTCGACGTACCCGCCCTGATGGGCCGCTACGTCCGGCGCGCCGCCCGCGGGGGCGGCCTCAACCCGGCGGGCTGGGAGGAGATGCGGCGCTTCGGGGCGCGGAACTGCTGGCTGAACGTGGCGGTGTGCGGGGCGATGGCGGAGGGCCTGTGGGAGTTCGCCTCCCGCTGGCGGCCCGACGTGATCGTCCACGAGCCCACCACCTACGCGGGGCCGCTGGTCGCGGCCCGTCTGGGGGTGCCCGCCGTACGGCACACCTGGGGCATCGACTTCGCCTACCTGCTGCGCGAGTTCGACGAGGAGGCCCTGGCCCCGTTCCGCGAGGCCTGGGGCCTCGGCCCCGTCGAGACCCTCGGCGCGCTGACCGTCGACCCCTGCCCGCCGAGCCTCCAGCTCCCCGACGGCGGCGCGGTGCCGGTGCCGGCCCGTCGGCTGCCCATGCGCTACGTCCCCTACAACGGCCCGGCCCGGGTGCCCGGCTGGCTGCTGGAGCCGCGGCGCAGGCCCCGGGTCTGCGTGACCTGGGGCATGTCCTCCGGCCGTTTCGACCCCGGCCAGGTCGTCATCGACCAGGCCGTACGGGCCGTGGCGGGCCTCGGTGTGGAGGTGGTGGCCGCCGTCGCCCCCGCCGACCGCGACCTGCTGGGCCCGGTGCCGCCGCACGTCCGCGTGGTCGAGGGGGTGCCGCTGCACGCCCTGCTGCCGACCTGCGACGCCCTGGTCTCCCAGGGCGGGCTCGGCACGGTCATGACGGCCGTCGCCGCCGGGATCCCGCAGCTCCTCGTCCCCCAGACCACCGACCGGCTGCTCAACGCCGAGCGGCTCACCGCCACCGGGGCGGGCCTGCGCCTGCTGCCCGAAGACAACACCTCCCGGTCCCTGCGGGACCACGTCAACGCCCTGCTCACCGATCCCGCCCACACCGCCGCCGCCCGGCGCCTGAAAGCCGAACAGGACGCGCTGCCCGACGGCAACGCGATGGTGCGGCTGCTGCCCGGAGCACTGCGGGAGGCCCCGTACAGGAGTACTCGTATGCCCATGCAAGCCGGCCGTCCCGCCCAGGTCCCCGGGGGTGCCCGTGCCTAGGTCCCTCCACTCCTTCCTGCGGGTGCTCAGCACGGGTCTGCTGGTCCTGGGCTCCTTCTACTACGCCCCGATCGGCCTGATGTTCGAGGAGGCGGAGGAGGAGTCGGACCGGCTTCAGGGGCCGCCTCCGGGACATCCGGAGCGGCTGGTTCCGCACGTGGGGATGGACTCCGTCGAGCGGGCCCTGTGGGGGCAGTTGAGCTCCCTGGGGTGAGCCCGCGCCCCGCCCGGGGGCGTTCTCCACTTGTGTCAGACCCGGCCGTCGGCAGGGCGGCCAGTCCCAGCCGGACCTCCTCCTCGGAGCGGACCCGGGCGTGGTCGGGCCGTCCGTCGGGCAGGCGGGGGTACCGGTGCCGGGGCTCTCCGACGGCCTTGTCCCGCCGGGGAGCCCGCAGCCACCGGCGCTCCTCCAGCCAGCGCCGGTACACGGCGGCGTCCCGCGCGGCCCGGGCCGCCCGCCGCGCGCCCCTGCCGTGGCAGGAGGAGGCCCGCGCCGCCCGCGCCAGGGCGCCGGGCCCCGGCACCCTGGCCCAGCGGCCGCGCCCGTCCCGCTCGACGAGCCCGCAGGCGGCCAGCCGGCGCAGGTGCCGGCGCACGGTCGCGGGGACGTAGCCGGTGCGCCGCGCGAGCCGGCCGCTGGTGCAGGCCCCGCTCCGCAGCTGGGCGTACGTACGGAAACAGTGGTGGCCTAGCTCCGACCACAGGTCGCTGGCCGCTTCGCGCTGGAGGCCGCGCAGGACCCGCTTGAGGGCGGTGCCCGGCGCGGGCGGGTGCGGACCGGGCCGCGGGGGGACGGCGCAGGTGTGGTGCGGCCGCCCGGTGCAGCGGTGTCCGGTGGCCAGCGCCAGGGTGCGGGCGTGCTGCCGGCGCCCCGGGGCGGCGGGCGCCTCCTCCCGCAGCCAGCCGTCGTCGATGAGCCGGTGGATGGCCGCGTTGGCGGTCTGGTGGGAGTAGCCGGACAACTGCCCGGCCCGGCGCACGTCGAGGTCGACGCGCGGGGTCCCGGCGGTCACCGCGAGCAGCGCCCAGGAGCGCAGGACGGCGAGGTCGGCGGGGCCCGAGGGGCGCGACCAGCGCTGCGGTCCGGCCTCCTCGACGCGGTCCAGGAGGTCGGCGACGGCGGCGGCCGCCTCCTTGCGGGCGGGCGTGTCGGCGCCGGGTGCCGGGGCGGGCAGGCGGGCGGCGCGGTGGACGGCGTGCAGCCACTGCCGTTCGAGGAGCCCGGCGGTGGCGTCGGCGGTGCGGGGGTGCCTGACGCCGCCGGTCCCGCGCTCGGTGCGCAGGGCCTCCAGGCCGGGCGTGTCCTGCGGGGAGCGCAGGAGCGCGGCCACGTCGGCGTGCCGGTAACCGGCCACGGCCAGCCCCAGCAGCACGCTGAAGCAGACGGCGGAGTGGTCGTCCCCGGGCGTGAGGGGCGTGCGCAGCCGCAGCCAGGTCCCGGCCGCCGGCGTGCGCCGGTCTCCGCGCAGGTGGGGCATGCCGTCGGCGTCGGCGCACACCGTGCGCGGCGCCCCGGCCGCCGGGCCCTGCCGGACGCTGGGCGGCAGGGCGGACGCGGGGGTCCCGGGGGTTTCGGGTCGGCGGGCGCCGGCGGGGCGGGTCCGCTCCCCGGGGCGGGCGGCGGGCCGGCGGGGTGTGCGGTGCCCGCCCGGGGCGCCGGCGAGCGCCTCGAGGTGGTCGGCGAACTCGTGGAAGGCGGCCACCGGGGAGCCGGTGCCCAGCAGGCCGATCGCCTCCTCGACGCCGTGTTCGGCCAACTCGGCGTGCCCGCCGAGGCGGTGGACGGATCCCGGTACGCGCATGCCGCCGGTCGCGGGGTTGGTCCAGGGGGTGACGTCGACGGTGCGCAGCACCCCGCGGTCCCGCAACGCCCGGGCGAGCGCGGTGAACCGCTCCACGAGGGCCGGGGGCAGCGGCTCCTCGGCGGCGAGCCACACATGGCGGCCGCCGCCCGGCCCGGAGCGGACGGGCACCGCCCAGATCCCGGCGAACGCGGCGATCCGGGCCACGGTCAGCGCGTCGGACCGGGCGGCGCCGGCTCCGTACCGGGAGGCGTCCAGGTCCCAGGGCAGCAGCCGCTGTCCGCCGCCTCGACCGGCCGTCAGATGCATCAGGGCCGGGCGGTCCGGGGCGGCGTGGGCGAGCGGGACGCGGCGGTCGTACCGGTTGCTCCAGCCGCCGTCGCGCGGCGAGCGCGCGGCGAGGCGGATGTACGGACGGGGCGAGAGGGCGCGCAGGAAGCGCGCCTGGATCGCGTACGGATCCGGGACCGTGGGACCCGGTACGCGCGCGGGCGTGCCGGGGACGGGCAGGATTGGTCCGCCATCGTTGGATATTGCTACGATGACACTGTCTCCACAGCTATGCGGGCATACGCCATCGCGCGGCTGGGTGTTGGACCCAGTCGCGGTGTGACGGTGCCGGTTGGAAGTGGCTTGGAGGAGCCGGAATGCTCAGCGGTCAGGTTGGTAGCCGGGGTGCTGGGATTCCTCGGAGGTCCGGGGGCGAAGGCGCGGCCGGTGGGCAAACCGGCGGTCTCTTCGCCCCTGCCTGTTGTGGCTCGACACGTGGTCAGTGGGCCACGGGCGGCTCCGGCGGACGCGGAACGGGGAGCGGGGCGGCGGCGTTGGCGCCCGGGCACCGGACGCCCGCACGGACTCCGGCCCGCCATACGGGCCCTGAGCGGACAAACGACCCGCTCACATGTTTCCATTGAGAAACAGACACCACTACCCCCCGGAACTGGTACCCCTTGGTCAGTGGGGCAAGTCCGATTGTAGGCACTGATCGTTTCTGCATGGAAACAGCCCGGCCCGTGAAGCATCTCACGAAGCAAGATCATTTCACGCCGCGCGGGGCGCGCCTCGACAGGACACCGGGCGAACCGAACGGAGCAGCAGTGACAGGAGACGGAGACGCCGTGGAGGGCAGCGCCACACGTTCGTCACTGGCCGACAAGATCGACCGCCTCATCAGGATCGTCACGCCCGAGGGCGGGCCCGCCCCTTCGTACAACGAGATCGCCCGCGCGATCGACGAGGCCGCCGGCGAGCGCGTCATCTCCCCGAGCTACATCTGGAAGCTGCACAAGGGCGAGGCCGACAACCCCCGGCTGAACCATCTCGAAGCCCTCGCGGGCTACTTCGCCGTCCCCACCGAGTACTTCTTCAACGACGCGGTCGCCGACCGCGTGGACGAGCAGCTGCGCCTCCTGCAGATCCTCAAGGGCGGCCCCATCCGCAGCCTGGCCCTGCGGGCCAACGACCTGTCCCCGGAGAGCCTGCGCATGCTCGGTGACATGATCAACCGGCTGCGCGACCTGGAACACCCAGACACAAAGCACTAATTAACCAAAAGACCTGCTTCTGCTTAGACTCCTCATTCCGGCTGAATAGGGCTCCCGCACCGAGCCCGGCCGATGTGAGTCTGGGGGACAGGGCCTTGCCCATCTGGAGCAGTACCGCGCGAAGACAACGCCAGCAGCTGCGCGCCCTGCGCGACACCTGCGAGACCCTTCTGGACTCCCTGCCGCTGCCGCGCGACGCCGACGTACCGACCTTCCTGGACAGCCTCGCCGAGCACCGGGGACGGCCCATCGTCGTCCAGCCCCTGCCCGGCGCGGGCGGTGTCGGCAGCCCCTGCGGAGTCTGGTTCGCCACCGAGAAGGCCGACTACATCTGCTACGAGCCCGACACCTCGGCCCTCCACCAGGACCAGATCATCTTCCACGAGTGCGGGCACATCCTCTTCGACCACCGCGTCGGCATCGACCTCTCGGAGGCCGAACGACTCCTCCCTGACCTCGGCCCGTCCCTGATCCGGCGCGCCCTGGCCCGTACCTCCTACAGCAACGACCAGGAGAAGGAGGCGGAGATGCTCGCCTCCCTCCTGTCCCTGCGCACCCCGCACCGGCCGCGCACCGACGACGAGGGCATGCTCGGCCGGCTCCACGACAGCCTGGGCCGCCCCCACCGCGGGGGCCACCGGTGATCGCGCTGGAGGAGCTCGTCGTCGCGGCCCTGTGGGCCGTCGTGCTGTGGCGCTACCCGTCCGTCCGGCAGGGCCGCAAGCCCCGCGCCCTGTGGTGCACCTTCTGCGCCCTGGCCACCGCCCTGACCCTGCGCCTGCCCAGGATCATCGCCACCGTCGAGGGGGGCACCGGGATATCCGACCTGACCGTGCTGCTCATGCACCTGTCGGGCATCGCGGCCATCGGGTTCCTGCTCACCTGGATCGCCGCGATGGTCTCCGGCGACCACACCCGCATCCTGACCCCGCGCATCAACCTCGGGCTCACCCTGACCGTCTCCACGGCGCTGACCGTCCTCTTCTTCAGCGCCGACCGCCCGCGGGGCCAGGACCCGTTCCTCGCCCACCAGTCCACGCCTCCGCTGGTGGCGGTCTACCTGTGGATCTGGTTCTGCTACCTCGGCATCGCCATGGCCCTGGCCTCCGCCCTGTTCCTGCACGCCTTCAGACGCTCCGCGCGCGGCCTGCTGCGCGCGGGCCTCGGCGTCATGTCCGCCGGCTGCGGCATCGGCGTCCTCTACACGGCCTTCCGGCTGCTCTTCCTCATCGAGCGGCACCGCAGCGGCGCCTTCACCTCGGACGCCTCCACCGAGGAGATCGCGGAGGCCATGCAGTTCACCGCCATCCTCACCATCCTGGTCGGCAGCACCCTGCCCGCCGGCGAGACCCTGTGGCGGCGCGTGCGCACCTACCGGCGGCTGCGCCGGCTGCGCCCGCTGTGGTGCGAACTCACCACCGCCGTCCCGCACGTGGTCCTCGGCGCGCCGCCCACCGCCGCCGACGACCTCCTCGCGGGCGACGACGCGCCGCTGCTGCTGCACCGGCGCGTCATCGAGATCCGCGACGCCGCCCTCGTCCTGCGCGCCCACGTCCCGCCCGGCCTGCACCAGCGCGCCCTGGCCGCCGCCGCGGAGGCCGGGCTCACCGGCCACGACCGGCAGGCCCTCGCCGCCGCCGTGGCGCTGCTCTGCGCCGCCCGGGCCGAACTCGGCGGCGCCGCACCGGCCGACGCCCCCGCCAAGGACTTCCTGCAGACGCCCGACGGCGAGACGGAGGCCTCCTGGCTGACCCGCATCGGCGCCGCCCACCGCTCCCCCGCGGCGCACGCCCTGGCCGACCGCCTCGCCGCCGCGCCCCCGCTGCCGGTCGGCGGCTGACCCGCCGCCGGGGGCGCCCGGGGCGGCTCAGGGCAGGAACGTCACCGCCGGGAAGTCCGGGGACGGGCCTGCGAGGAGGCGGCTTCGGACGTGGCGCAGGTGTTCGTCGAAGAAGGCGAGCGGGTACGCCTGCTGGATCCGGACCGCCTCGCCGGGGTCGAGGGTGCCGATCACGTCCCGGAGCTGCTGCTCGCTCCATCCGCGGTCCCGCGCCACCTGCGGGAACAGCGCCTCGTTGTCGCCGTAGGAGATGTGGACGGCGCCCTGGGCCTGGATGTCGAGCCGCCAGCCGCGCAGGTGGGACCAGAACGCGGCGGCCTCGGGGTCCGCGGCCCGGGTGAACCTGGCGGACATCATCATGAAGGGCCGGTGGAGGTCGCCGGTCAGGGGCGGGTTCATCTGCATCGGGCCGTCGAGGCTGAGCCCGGCCCGGATCCGCTCGTCGGCCAGCATGGCGCAGGCGGTGGCCGTCCCGCCCTTCGACCAGCCGAGCGCGCCGACGCGGCCCGGGTCGAGGGCGCCGGGCAGCCCGGCCGGCAGCTCCGCGCCGTCGGCGTCGGGGTTGCGTCCGGCGGCGAGCCGCTCCACGCAGTCGAGGACGAAGCGCAGGTCGGCGGCGAAGTCCCCGGGCAGCGTCGGCGCCGACGGGTCGTACAGCGGGACGGCGACCCTGCCGTCGGGGAACTGGGTGTACGTGTCGTACTGGTGGGCCACCGTCACGACCGCGTACCCGTGGCCGGCCAGCTGCTGGACCATGACGGTGTGGTCGCCCTCGTGGCTGTGCGCCCCGTGGGAGAACAGGACGACGGGCAGCCGCCGGCCGGTGCGCAGCACCGGGGCGCCCACGTGGCCGGCGGTGAGGGGCCCCCGCGGGGCCAGGTCGCCGAACCCGACGTCGGTGAGGAAGGCCTGGAGCGCGCCGGCGGGCATCCAGGGGGCCTGCGGGTACCGGTGGACGTCACGGGCGGGGTACCAGACGGTGGCCATCAGCTCGCGGAAGCGGCCCGGGCCCGCGAGGGCGTCCGGGCGCGACCGGTCGAGGAGGCGCAGGCGTACGGTGCCCACCGGATGCGGCCCGGTCGGCGCGGGCAGCGTGAGCCGCGCGGGGGCGGCCGGGGCCGGCTGGGCGGCCGGCCCGGCCGGGGCGGCCCAGGCGGGGCCGGTGGTGGCGAGTGGTACGGCGGCCCCGGCGGCCAGCGCGGCTCCCAGCATGCCGCGTCGCGTCATGCCCTTCCGGCTGATGAACGGCGTGGTGGTCAAGAGCCCTCCCCCGGTCCTCGACGTGCCGCACGGACGTTCCGCGGGCATGGGGGAACCCTGTCACCCGCCCCGCCCGCACGGCATCGGCCCACGGGATTAAGCCCCGGGGCCGATGCGTGGCGGTGCTGTGCACGTACGCACCGGGTCCGGTGGGTACGTGCCGTCGAGGCGGAGAGGGCAGGATTCGAACCTGCGTGGATCCCGATGGAACCCGAACGGCCGTTGGCCGGTCCCCGATCAACCGCTCCGGGCACCTCTCCCTCGTGACCGGGCCGGTCCGGGGGGCTGCCCCGGTCACTGGACTAAGAGTGCCCCGGCGGTGCTGACGCCGCGCTGACCGTGGCCGGGGAGGGGGCCCGGCGGGCGCCGGGCCGTAAAGGGTGTGCCGTGGGTGGCGGGAGTGGCGCAGAATCGCGGCATGGTGGACATGGGGGCGTTTCGGGACACGGTCAGCGGCTGGGCGGCCGGTGGGGACGGCCTCGGGGTCCGGGCGGCGGACCCGGGGGTGCGGGGTGTGGTGCTGGTGGAGGGGCCCAGTGATCTCGCCGCGCTGGAGGCGCTCGCGGTGCGGCTCGGGCGGGTGCCGGCGGCGGAGGGGGTCTGCGTCGTCTCCATGGGCGGGGCGATGAACGTCGGCCGTTACGCGGAGCTGCTGGGCCCGCCGGGGCTGGGGCTGCGGATCGCCGGGCTCTGCGACGAGCGGGAACGGCCCTTCTACGACCGGGCGCTGGACCGGGTCGGGGCGCGGGACGCGGAGGTCTTCGTCTGCGTGCGGGACCTGGAGGAGGAGATGATCCGGGCGCTGGGCGTGGCGAGGGTGGAGGAGATCGTCGAGGCCGAGGGCGACCTCGTACCGTGGCAGACCTTCACGCGCCAGCCCGCGCAGCGGGGCCGGGCGCGCGAGCAGCAGATGCGGCGGTTCCTCGGTACGAAGAAGGGTCGGAAGATCCGTTACGGGGAGCTGCTGGCGGGGGCCCTCGAACCCGGTTCCGTCCCCGCTCCCCTGGACGCCCTGCTGGGCTGGCTGTAGCCGGGGCGGTCAGTCCCAGGTCTGGAGGGGGCTGCCGTCACAGGGCTGCTGGACGGCTAGGGCCCCGTCACCCTGGCCCCGGATGCTCAGGCACTTCCCCGAGTTCGCGT
>NZ_JBFBGN010000102.1:0-25221 GCF_040684675.1 Streptomyces sp. NPDC089915
CGCTGCGCTCCACTCTTGACAGCCCGTCCCGCCACGGAAAAACGAAGACTGCCGGGAAACCCCCAAAGGAACGGGACGGACGTTCCTTGGACATGCGGCGGGATCAGCGATCCGTCGGGGTGGTCGGGGGCAGGCAGACCAGACATCCGGCCCCCATCAGCAGCAATCGGAGCCTGCGGCCGCCCCGCGCATCAGATCGCTACGCGCTTCTCATTTCCCAGCGTCCGACGGCCGTCTGGGGCCGCTACCTGCGCGAAATGCCAATCAGGGAGGCATCCGGACCGGTAGGCGCGTCAGATCGCTACGCGCTGCCCTCGTCTCGGCGTCTGCGAGCCGTCTGGGGCTGATCCGGTCGTCATGGGGTCAGGACTTCTCGCCCATGGCTGCGCGCAGCCAGCCGAGGGTGTCCTGGCCGAGCAATTCGTCGGCGAGGCGCTGGGCGGTCTCGGTGGTCAGTCGGCTGCGGCTGTTGTCGATCCAGCGCTGTGCGTTCGCGTACCCCTGGGCCTTGTATTCGATGCCCTGCAGCATGCACTCCAGTTTGTCGGCGTCACGCGCACAGATTGACTCGGCCGTGTCCTTGGCCTCGTACTCCGTCACCAGGTCCTGGATGGTTTCGGCGAGCAGTTCGGGCATGCCGGCCGTCTGGTCCGCCGTGACCGCCACGGGGTCGGCAGGGGTGGAGTACTTCTTCCCGAGGTGGTTCACATCGCCGGTGCGGGTCTCCTGGGTGTCGTGCCACACCGCGAGAAACGCCGCGCGTGCGGGATCCGCGCCTTCCAACTTCGCGATGACGGATGCGATGAGCGCCGTGCGCCACGAGTGCTCGGCCACGCTCTCCGGGTTGTTGACACCGGCCATCCACCAGCCCGTACGGCGTGCGTTCTTGAGAGTGCCGGCCTCGTAGAGGAAGTGGGCCACCGCGGACAGGTCGTCAGCCACGTCTGTCTCCTTCTCACGCCTCTGCGAGGCGGATCGCGTACCGAATGCCTTCGAGCTCGCGACGCGCACCGGTCGAGGGCTCGGTGCCATCCAACAGCACTGGCATCCGGGCCCGCAGGTCCCGACCTGCGGATGAGGCGGTCCGCAGGAGGCGGGGGCGGGCGGCCAGGAGTGCCCACAGAGTGTGCACGTTCAGGTCGAAGAAGCCGTGTTGTGGCGTGAGTCCCTTCACCAAGTGCTGGAAGAGCTTGTTGCCCTGCCAGGACATGCCGTTGCTTTCGAGGATGAAATCGTCCGACAACTGGGGGTGCGCCGCCTCGCCGATCCAGTAGGCCCAGTAGTTGAGATTGGCGGACTCGCCGACGTCGTCGCCCTCAAGCTTGGTGGAGATGAAGTGCTGCATGCGGTCTCGATCGCCCTGACGCGCCGCGACGGCGGCCACGGATCGGGCGTTGAGCCAACGGGTGAGCCAGTCACCGGACCTCTCTGCCTTCTGCTGTTGCGTGAGCCAGCCAACGGTGTCCGCCGCATGATCGTAGCCAGCGAGGTACAAGGCCTGTCGGCGCAGCAGGAACTGATCGGCGCTGCGGGCTTCCTCGGCCGCCCGGCGAACGTACTGGAAGAACCGAGTGCGCTCTTCCGCGCAGAGTTCGGGCTTGCTCGGCACCGGGCCGCGGCGGGAGCGACTCGAAGGCGGCAGCGCGCACATGGATTCCGGAGTGACGCCGTTGAGCGGCCATGCCAGCACTTCGATGAGGTCGCGCTGCATGACCCACGCGCCGAGAGGACTGCTGCTGGCTGGGGACTTCCCGTCAAGGGCACTGAAGAGCATGACATCTGCCTCCATCGCCTTCTCCAAGGCGATGAGAAGGGTGGCCGGAGCCCCCATGCGCATGAGTCTGTGCCGGTGCGCAAGCATCTGGCCGACGGAGAGCGAGGTGAGCGGACGTCTGCCGGATTCCCATCCGGCGATGGCGTCGCCCGAGATGCGAAAAGCCTCCGCGAGGCTGTCCTGCGTGTGACCGAGTTGCTCGCGGATGACGCGGAAGACATACCCGGAAACCGTCCCGCGACCGCTCGGCCTCCGGAATCCCGGACCGGTGGTCAGGGTGGGACGTCCTTTGCTGACCACAGCACCTCGCTGCCTTCGTTCTCGTAGCCAAGTACCCGTACCGGCGGTCACTTCGACCGGAGCGGCTGCGTACCTACGCTCGTGTGTGCAGTGACAAGCAGACCACTCAGCGTAGCGACAAGGGGGCCGTCTTGGATGCGGCAGAGAACAACAGCGACCACCTGAGTGCTTTCGAGCCAGAGCTGAAAGTCATTCATGCACCCAGCCAGGAGCTCCTCGCCCGTGCGCGCGTCGGCTGGCGGCGTTTCGTCGACTCCCTTGAGGACTGCCCCGATGAGTGAGCAGTACGAGTACGTCCCCCACCAGCTCCTCCATCACCGTGTCCGCGACGTCGCCTCCGGGACCGAGGGTGTGTTGATGGCCGTGATCAACGAGAACGTCTCGGACGGGGGCGCTGAATACTGGATGGAGCTGGCTTACATCCGCAACGCCACCGGGCGCGAGTTCACCACCGCCGTCGCCAACGTCCAGCCCGCCTATGACCAGCCTCAGACGGCCCGCTGCCGCCGAGACGGCGGAAGCGCGTAGCGATCTGACGCGTCTACCGGCTCCGGATGCCTCCCTGATTGGCATTTCGTGCAGTTAGCGGCCACAGACGGCTGTCGGACGCCGAGAAATGAGGAGCGCGTAGCGATCTGATGCGTGGGGTGGCGCCGATTGCTGGCTGATGGGGGCCGAATGCCCGGTCTGCCGTGTCCCGACCTCCCGACTGGTCCCTGACAGGGCCGCATGCCCGCCTTACATCCGTCCCGTTCCTTTGGGGGGTTCCCGGCAGTCTTCGGCATTTCGTGGCGGGACGGTCTGTCAAGGGTGGCCGAAGGCCATCGCGAAGCGACGCGACGAAGGAGCGCCCTTGACAGGCCGGCCCGACGCGGAAGGACGATGAGACTGGCGGGAAACCCCCAACCCTCTCTGAGACCGCTGCGGGGGATTCCGCTCCCCACACCACCGGCCCGCAGACGGGGAGGCGGGTGGGCAGCCGCCCCCCCCGGCCCCTCGCGGGGGAGATGGCGCGCCCGGGCTGGGAGCGGCCTACCTCAGCAGGGCTTTCGCCACGCTCCCAGGTCGTACTTCTTCTCCATCGAGCCCAGTTTCAGTTCCTTCGACCTGTCGCAGAAGTCGGTCGTCGGGACCTCGTATTCGACGTGGAAGACGGCTTTGCCCGCCTTGATGAAGGGGGTGAGGGTGTCGCATTCCTCGTACTGGGCGCACTGTTCGTTCACCGCGAAGTCGAAGTCGCCGACCAGCTGCGGGATCTGGTCCAGGTCGTTCTTCAGGCCCACCGCCATCCCCCGGTCGTGGGCCAGGCGGGCGATCAGGCGGTTGTACGTGAGCTGGTCCGCCGCCGTGAGGGGGAAGCCCGTCTTGTTCTTGTAGCCGTCCATGTTGTCCGGCTCGACCGCGTCGAAGCCCTTCTCCCGGCACATGTCGAAGCGCTTGGCCATCAGGGGTTCCAGCACCGACGTCTGGCGGATGTCGATCCAGCGTTCGCCCTTCCAGCCGTTGCCCTCCCCCAGGAGGGTCTTGGGAAAGGCGTCCGCGTCCCCACGGAAGTCCTCCCAGGCGCCCGTGGAGATGTAGCAGATGGTCCGCCGGCCGGCCGCCTTCAGCCCCGCCACCTGCTCCTTCGTCGTGTTGAACCCGTCCACGTCGTACACCGGCACCTTCACCGACGTGTCCAGCTTCCCGCTCAGCTGCCACTGCCAGGCCGTCCCCGGCCGGGGTTGCCAGCGGCCCCCCGGGGTCTGGGAGGTCTCCGGGGTCGGAACATCCCCGTCGTCCCCGTCGTCCGGGCCCGCCGTGCAGGCGGCGGTGAGCAGGAGCAGGACGGTGACGGCGAGCGCGGCGGAACGCTTCATCCGGCGGTCTCCAGGGCGTACGGGAGGGTCCCCCACGGGTGGGCGCCGGTGCCGGGGACGGCGCAGTGGACGGCCGCGTGGCGTTCGGCGGCGAGTTCGGCGGCCGGGGCGTGCGGCGGGACGGCGTAGACGAGGTGGCAGAAGCGGTCGGCGGGGTGGTCGGCGGTCCAGGGGGGCGGTGTGGCCGTCCGGTCGCGGTAGGCGTCCCAGGGGCCCTCGAAGGTGACGAGGAGGTCGGCGAGGGCGGCGTACCCGGGGTGGGGGTGGACGCCGTGGTTGAGGACGAGCGTACGGGCCCCGGCGGCCCGGGCGGCGACGGCGAGGCGGCCGTAGTGGGGCAGGAGTTCGGGGCCGGAGGCTGCCTGGTCGAGGAAGGCGCCGTCGGCGGCGTACCAGTCGCGGTGGCGCAGCAGGTCCTGGACGACTTCGGCGTGCGGGCGGCGTCCGTAGTCGGTGTCGGTGTAGCCGAGGACGGGGACGCCGGCGTCCCGCAGCCGGGCGGCGACGGCGGCGAACCGTTCGTCGGGGGCCTCGCCCGGCCCGCTGGCGGGGTTGAGGACCACCGAGTGCAGCCGGCCGGCGGAGGCGATGAGCCGTTCCCAGGCCTCGGGCCGGTCGGCGGGATGCTCGTAGAGCGGAACCATGAGCATGGGGGGCATGGGGGCCTTCTCGGGGTACGGGGTCATCGGTGGGCCGTCGCACGGCCGAGGAGCAGGCAGACCAGGACGGCCAGGACGGCCGCCGCCGCGCCGGCCACGGCCAGCTGGACCAGCCGGGGCTGGGCGGCGCCGGCCAGCAGGGCCAGGCTCTGGGCGGCGGCCGCGGCGGCGCAGATCGCGGCGGCGGGGCGGACGGCGCCGAAGGACTGCAGGAGCAGCCCGGTCCACATGACGGCGCCGAGCAGCAGCAGGGTGGCGACGCGGTCCCAGGTCGGACCGGGGGCCTGTGGCCACAGCAGGGTTCCGGTGGTGCCGAGCAGGAGCAGCACCGTCAGGTAGACGGTGAGGCAGCGGCCGAGGGTGGCGAGCATCCGCCGCCGGAACGCCCGGGGGGAGCGGGCGGCGCGCAGCCCGGCGAGGCTGCCGCTGCGGAAGCGGTGCAGGAGCCATTCGGCGGGCCCCATGCTGAGGGTGAGGGCCACCGCCGAGGGGGCGGCGACGGCTTCGGCGGGCCCGCCGGTGAGTACCTCCCCGAGGGCGGCGTACAGCACGAGCAGGCCGGTGCCGAGGCCGAAGACCCCGTACGGCACCGAGTCCCCGATGCGGGGCCCGTGGCGGCGGTGGTCCTCCTCGGCGCCGCGCAGCATCCGCCAGCGCACGGCGCCCCCTTCGCCGGGGTGGCGCGGCGCCCAGCCGCGGATCCGGCGGACGAGGGCCCGTACCCCCTGCGCCACCGGGAGTTCGCGCAGGGCGAGGGCGCAGGCGGCGGCCAGGGAGGTGAGGAGGAGGGCGACGCGTACGGGTACGGGCGGGTCGGTGAACAGGGCGAGGACCGATCCGGCGGCCATCGGGGCGAGCGCGGCGAGCAGCAGCCGTTCCCGTCCGAGGACGAGCAGGACGGTGGCGGCGCCCACGTACAGGGCCTGCCCGGCGGCGAAGGCGTACGAGAAGGGGGGCCCGCCGGGTACGGCGAGTGCGGCGGCGGTGCCGAGGAGGGCGCCGGCGGGGGCGCCGACGAGGAGGGTGCGTCCGGCGGCGGCGCGGTCGCCGAGGCCGAGCCAGGTGTAGGCGCGGTGGGAGAGGGTCTGGTCCCAGACCCAGCCGATGAGGGCGCCGGCGAGCAGGGTGAGGGTGCCGGCGGGGAGGCCGAGCCGGTCGGGCGGGCCTTCGAGGAGGGGTTCGCCGAGGAGGTAGGCGAGGCCGGGGAGGGCGAAGATCAGCCCGCGCAGCAGGCAGGCGGTGAGGGAGACCTTCCAGGGGTCGGGGAGCGCGTCGGGTTCGGGGAAGGAGCGGGGGACGCGGTGGTAGAGCTCCTCGGCGAGGGTGAAGGAGTCGGGGCGGCCGTAGGTGAGGCGGATGTACTCGTCGGTCATGCCGTCGGATTCGAGGACGGCGGCGATCTCGTCGGGGTGGACGGCGGCGGCGACGAACGCGTCGAGCCGCCCGGCGAGTTCCTCCATGGGGTCGGCGGCCGTCTCCCCCGGCCCGGGGAGGGCGGGCCGGGGGAGGTCGGGCAGGGTGTCGGTGGCGGCCGCGGCCGCGCCGGGGCGCGGGCGGGCGGTGTGGCCGACGCGGGTCCAGGTGCCTTCGGGGCCGGGGGGCTTGAGCCAGAGGGATCCGCTCACCACAGGCTCCCGTCGGCGGCGAGTTCGCGGTACCAGGGGTCGGCGAGGCGCTGGGTCCACTGGTCGCCGGGGTGGACGGGCAGGACGGGCTGGCCGGAGAGTTCGCGGTAGATGTGGCGGAAGCCGTCCACGGACTGGTGGAGGGTGAACTTCTCGACGACCCGTTTGCGGGCCATGCGGCCGAGTTCGACGCGGCGTTCGTCGTCGCGGAGGAGGGCGAGGGTGGCGCGGGCCATGGTCTCGGGTTCCCGGGGCGGGACGACCAGGCCGGTGTCGGCGACGGCCTCGCGGACGCCGCCGACGTCGGTGGAGACGGTGGTGCGGCCGCAGGACATGGCTTCGATGATGCTGAAGGGGAAGCCCTCGCTGATGCTGGAGAGCATGACGACGCTGCCGGCGGCGTAGGCCCGGGCGACCTCGCTGGTCGGGCCCTCCCAGGTGATGCCGTCGGCGAGGCCGAGTTCGGCGGCGAGCTTCTCCAGGCGGAGCTTGTACTCCTCGCAGCCGGCCGGGACCGGGCCGAAGAGGCGCAGGCGCAGGGCGGGCAGTTCCACGCGCATGAACGCGTAGGCGCGGAGGAGGGTTTCGAGGTCCTTGATCGGGTCGATGCGGCCGCACCAGCTGAGGGTGGGCACCTCGGGTTCGGGGCCGGCCTCGGGGAAGAGGTGCGGGTCGACGCCGTTGTAGACGGTGCGGATCCGTTCGGAGTCGGCGCCTCCGCGTTCCTCCCAGCGGCGGTTGTACTGGTTGCACGGGGTGATCAGGTCGGCCTGCCGGTAGCCCTCGGAGTTCAGCTCGCGGTAGAAGCCGAGCATCAGGGCCTTGACGGGCCAGCGCTGGGCGGCGGTGCGGTAGCCGAGGTAGCGCTCGCGCAGGTAGATGCCGTGTTCGGTGAGGAGGAAGGGCACTCCGTCGAGGCGTTTGGCGGCGAGGGCGGGGAGGGTGGCGAGGCCGCTGCTGACGGCGTGGGCGACGCTGTCGGGCGGGATCCGCACGGACAGCGGGCGCAGGGCGTGTTCCAGCAGGTCGGTGGCGGTGAGCGCGTCGTGGACGGTGGGCTCGGCGGCGGCGGTGGTCAGGCCGGGCCGGGTCCACACCTTCATCAGGAGGCGGAGTACCGGTTCGGAGCGCAGGGCCGGGGCGAGTTTGCCGGCGCGGGCGAGGCGGGCGAGTTCGGCCAGGGCCTCGGAGAAGCCGCCGTGCCCGGGGCCGCCGTGCCCGGGGTCGATCAGGGAGAGCAGGAAGGTCTCGTAGACCTCGGTGAAGCGGCGGTGGGCCTTGCCGCGCAGGGTGGTGCGGCGGGCCTTCGGGGGCGGCGGGCCCCAGAGCGGGACGGCGGTGTGGCGGTAGACGTTGCGCGGCAGCTCCCAGGTGACCGGCTCGCGTCCGGAGCCGGTCAGGGCTATGACGTTGAAGTCGACCTCCGGCATACCGCGTACCAGTTGGTCGCACCAGGTGCTGACGCCCCCGTGGACGTGCGGGTAGGTGCCTTCGGTGAGCATGGTGACGTGACGCCCATGGCTCATGTGCTGAGTCCCCCCAGGACTGAAAAGGGGCCGGCGCCCGTGGTTGGCGGAGCGCCGGCGCTGGGTACTACCGGGTGGAGCGTGCGACGGCGGGGCGCTGGGCCCCGCGGTCAGAGGAGCCGGAGGGTGACCGCCGACTGGAGCAGTTCGGGGCCGGTCCAGGTGGAGCGGGTGCCGGCGTAGGCGGTGCCGAAGTCGGCGGTGCCGAGCAGGAGCTGCTTCTTGGTGCCGTTCGGCGCGGTGACCGGGGCGAGGATGCCGGAGGGCGCCTTGACGGTGACGTCCTTGCCGATGCGGTAGGCGGTGACCTGGCCGGCGTCGACGGCCTTGTTCCAGGCGGCGCGGCGCTGGAGCTCGGTGCCGGTGGCCTTCATGCTCTGGTTGACGATCGGCGCGCTGGGCGCGTAGAGGGAGCGGTAGGTGTCGAGGACCTGGTTGAGCACCGGGTACAGGGTGCGGTCCTCGGCGAGGTTGGACTGGTGGACGTAGTGGGGCTTGGGGTCGTTGGCGAGGACGTGGCGCAGTGCGGTCTTCGCCTCGGCGGGGACGATGTAGTTCAGGAACCCGGTGCCGGTGTCCAGCGGGGCCGGCAGGCAGGTGGAGGTCCCGGGGTTGTCCTCGCAGAGTCCGCTGCCGCCGTCGGCGCGGCTGGTGTAGATCCAGTTGTACTCGTCGGCCATCTCCGCGTTGGTGCCCGTGTTGTAGTACACGTTCATCGGGTAGCGGGGGACGGTCAGGGCGGCGCCGACCGCCCGCTGGTCGGGTTCGCGGGAGTTGTCGCTGCCGGCCCACTTGACCCCGTTGTCGGCGAAGGCGCCGGCCAGGTTGGGGTTGTCCTGGGGCTGCTGCGGGAGGGTCTTGAGGCCGGAGTGCTCGCCGGTGACGATCTCGCTGCGGTCGGTGGTGAGGCCGTGGGAGGCGGCCCAGTTGTTGTTGTCGCGGATCTGGGCGGAGATGTCGGCCCGGCTCATCCAGTTGGTCTGGCCCTGGGCGTTCTTGGTGCAGGTCCAGGGGTTGACGCTGACGTCCTGGGTGCAGCCGAGGAAGAGGTGGGTGTAGGTGTGGTTCATCCAGCGGTACTTCGCCTTGTCGGCGAGGAGCTGGGTGGTGAGGGCGTCGGTGCCGCCGTTCTCGGTCTTCCACTCCTCGCCGGCGCCCGCGTTGAAGAGCAGGTCCAGCTTGAAGTCCTTGGAGGTCTGCCACTGCGCCAGGTACTGGGCGTCGGCGGCGGTCATGCGGATCGTCGACTCCTTGCCCTCGCCGCCGGCGCAGGCGTAGTCGCCGGGGGTGCAGTTGAGGGTCTTGTCCCAGCGGGCGTCCGGGGCGAAGACGTCGTCGACGTGGACGGCGAAGTAGTTGCGCTCCTGGCCGAGGTGGACGCCCTGGGTGAGCCATTCGACGATGCCGCGCGCCAGGAGCCGGAACTGCTGCTGGTACTGGTTGTAGCCGAAGGTGACGACGAGCTCGCTGCGCCCGTCGTGGGCGTACTCGCCGACGAGCGAGCCGCGGCCGGAGCCGACGGGGGCGTCGACGTAGCTGGTGTAGCCGGCCATCGGCTTGGCGATGAACCCGTAACTCTCCGGAATGAGGGGAGAGTTGTCCTCGAAGGTCACTTGACCGCCGAGGTAGCCGAAGGGGCCCGACTTGCCCGCGGCGGTGACGGCGGCCTGCGTGCCGTCGAGGGTGCCGGTGTAGCCGCCGTTGTCCGTGTACTCCAGGCCGACCTCGGGGTGCGCCCAGGTGTAGGCGTCCACCTGGCGGATCCCGTACGCGGTCTCGTAGGCGGCGAGTGCGGTCATCTCGGCGGAGCCCGCGCCGAAGGGGTTCTCGTTCGGCAGGACCACGCCCTGGTACTTGGCGCGCGGGCGGCCGCTGACGGTGTCGCTGAGGAAGGCGGCGTCGATCTTCGGACGGCTCGCGCTGCCCAGGTCGATCCGCGTGAACGGGACTCCGGTGTCGCGGAGTTCCGCGGTGATGGCGCCGACCGAGCTGCCGCCGTCGTCGACGACCAGCACCTTCAGGTCGATGCGCGGTGCCACGGTCGCCGCGTGGGCGGTCGTGGCGGGTACGGCTACGGAGATCAGCGCCGCTACGCCCATGGCTGCGGCGGCCCTGTTCATCCGGTTCTTTTTGACCATTTCGGCCTTTCCCCCCGCAGGCGTCCCTCGGCGCGGCCCTTGGCGGACGGCCGGGCCGGGGAGGCTCTGTGGAAATCATGCAAAAGGACCCCGCGTCCCCTTGCGAGAGTGGCTCGATCCTCTCGGACCTCGTCAGGTCTAGGCGGCAAACCTGGAGCAGAGTCCACGGATGGGTGAACCTGATGACGCCTCGGTCGAACAACTTGACAAACCTTCGAGTGACGTACGGATGACGGGCTGCGCGTAGGCTCGTTTCCGGCGGCCGTCTAGCCCGAATACGATCGCTGCGGAGCGGCCGGCGACCCCGACGCGACAGAAGCGCCCATATAACACAAACGGAAGCGAGACTTCACCACCGTGACTGCTCTGACTCTCAGCACTGCCGGCGCGGCGACGCTGCGCGCCGACGCCCTCGTGGTCGGCGTGGCGAAGGGCCCGAAGGGGCTCGTCGTGGCCGCCGGCGCCGAGGCCGTGGACACGGCGTTCGACGGAAAGCTCGCCACCGTGCTCGACGCGCTCGGCGCCTCCGGCTCCGAAGGCGAGATCACCAAGCTGCCCTCCCCGGCCGGCCTCAAGGCCCCGGTCGTGCTGGCCGTCGGCCTGGGCACCGCGCCCGAGCAGGACGAGCCCTTCGACGAGGAGGCCCTGCGCCGCGCCGCCGGCTCCGCCGCCCGCGCGCTGCACGGCACCAAGAAGGCCGCCTTCGCCCTCCCCCTGGAGGACGCCTCCGCCGTCACCGCCGTGGCCGAGGGCGCACTGCTGGGCGCGTACGCCTTCACCTCCTACCAGGGCGGCGAGAAGAAGGCCGCCAAGAACAGCGGCCCGAAGCAGCCGCTGGCCGAGGTGGCCCTGCTCGGTGCCAAGCCGCGCGACAAGGAGCACAAGGCGGCCGCCGAGCGCGCCGTCGTCATCGCGGCCGAGGTCAACGTCGCGCGCGACCTGATCAACACCCCGCCGAACGACCTGACCCCCGCCGCCTTCGCCGCGATCGCCGCCGCGACCGCCAAGGAGCTCGGCCTCAAGGCCCAGGTCCTGGACGAGAAGGCGCTGGTCAAGGGCGGCTACGGCGGCATCATGGGCGTCGGCAAGGGCTCCGAGAACCCGCCGCGCCTGGTGAAGATCGCCTACACCCACCCCGAGGCGGAGAAGCACCTCGCCTACGTCGGCAAGGGCATCACGTACGACTCGGGCGGCATCTCCCTGAAGCCGGCCGGTCACAACGAGACCATGAAGTGCGACATGTCGGGTGCCGCCGCCGTGTTCTCCGCCGTCGTCGCCGCCGCCAAGCTGGGCCTGAAGGTCAACGTCACCGGCTGGCTCGCCCTCGCCGAGAACATGCCGTCCGGCTCCGCCACCCGTCCCGGTGACGTCCTGCGCATGTACAGCGGCAAGACCGTCGAGGTCCTGAACACGGACGCCGAGGGCCGTCTGGTCCTGGGCGACGCCCTGACCAAGGCCTCCGAGGAGAACCCGGACGCGATCGTCGACGTGGCCACCCTGACCGGCGCCATGGTGCTGGCGCTGGGCGACCGCACCTTCGGCATCATGGCCAACGACGACGCCTTCCGCACCTCGATCCACGAGATCGCCGAGGAGGTCGGCGAGTCCTCCTGGCCGATGCCGCTCCCCGAGGACCTGCGCAAGACCATGGACTCCCCGACGGCCGACATCGCCAACATGGGCGTCCGGATGGGCGGCGGCCTGGTGGCCGGCCTCTTCCTCCGGGAGTTCGTCGGCGAGGACATCACCTGGGCGCACCTCGACATCGCGGGCCCCGCCTTCCACGAGGGCGCCCCGTACGGCTACACCCCGAAGGGCGGCACCGGCTCCGCCGTCCGCACCCTGGTGCGCCTCGCCGAGCGCACCGCCACCGGCGACCTGGGCTGACCCGCCCCCTCCGCCGTCCGCCGCGGGGCGCGTACCACCTGGTGGGACGCGCCCCGTGACGTGCGCCGCGCCCCGGGACCGGCACCTCGGTCCCGGGGCGTGTTCGCTCTGGAAGAAATCTCGAGTATCGGTAGGTTTCTACGCCCGGGTAACCCGGACTTCGGGCAGAACGACGGTGCACACCCGGGGCCCGGCGTCCCGCGTTCCCCCGACAAATGCGAAGATGGGTTCTCGGCAGGACAGGGCCCCCACCACAGGGCCGAAGAAACAAGCGGCCGATTACCAGCCGCCGCCCGGTCACAGAGGACCGGTGCCCGGCGCACATGCATGGAGGACGTGACGTGGCGAACGACGCCAGCACCGTTTTCGACCTAGTGATCCTCGGCGGTGGCAGTGGCGGCTACGCCGCGGCGCTCCGCGCATCCCAGCTGGGTCTCGACGTTGCGCTGATCGAGAAGAACAAGCTCGGCGGCACCTGCCTGCACAACGGCTGCATCCCCACGAAGGCTCTGCTGCACGCCGGTGAGGTCGCCGACCAGGCGCGCGAAGCCGGACAGTTCGGTGTCAAGGCCTCTTTCGAGGGCATCGACATCGCCGGTGTGCACAAGTACAAGGACGAGGTCATCGCCGGCCTGTACAAGGGTCTGCAGGGCCTGGTCGCCTCCCGCAAGGTGACCTACATCGAGGGTGAGGGCCGCCTCTCCTCCCCGACTTCCGTCGACGTCAACGGCCAGCGCGTCCAGGGCCGCCACGTCCTGCTGGCGACCGGCTCCGTGCCGAAGTCCCTGCCCGGCCTGGACATCGACGGCAACCGCATCATCTCCTCGGACCACGCGCTGGTCCTGGACCGCGTGCCCCAGTCCGCGATCATCCTGGGCGGCGGCGTCATCGGCGTCGAGTTCGCCTCGGCGTGGAAGTCCTTCGGCACCGACGTCACCGTCATCGAGGGCCTCAAGCACCTCGTCCCGGTCGAGGACGAGAACAGCTCCAAGATCCTGGAGCGCGCGTTCCGCAAGCGCGGCATCAAGTTCAACCTCGGCACCTTCTTCCAGAAGGCCGAGTACACCGAGTCCGGCGTCCGCGTGACCCTCGCCGACGGCAAGACCTTCGAGGCCGAGGTGCTGCTGGTCGCCATCGGCCGCGGCCCGGTCTCGCAGGGCCTGGGCTACGAGGAGCAGGGCGTCGCGATGGACCGCGGCTACGTCCTGGTCGACGAGTACATGCGCACCAATGTGCCGACCATCTCCGCCGTCGGTGACCTGGTCCCGACCCTCCAGCTCGCGCACGTCGGCTTCGCCGAGGGCATCCTGGTCGCGGAGCGCCTGGCCGGTCTGAAGACCGTCCCGATCGACTACGACGGCGTTCCGCGCGTCACGTACTGCCACCCCGAGGTCGCCTCCGTCGGCATCACCGAGGCCAAGGCCAAGGAGATCTACGGCGCGGACAAGGTCGTGGCCCTGAAGTACAACCTGGCGGGCAACGGCAAGAGCAAGATCCTGAAGACCGCGGGCGAGATCAAGCTCGTCCAGGTCAAGGACGGTGCCGTGGTCGGCGTCCACATGGTCGGTGACCGGATGGGCGAGCAGGTCGGCGAAGCCCAGCTGATCTACAACTGGGAAGCCCTGCCGGCCGAGGTCGCGCAGCTCATCCACGCGCACCCGACCCAGAACGAGGCCCTCGGCGAGGCCCACCTGGCCCTGGCCGGCAAGCCGCTTCACGCACACGACTAATCCACAGTCACGGGCGCGACGACCACTTCCGCACTTTCGTTAGGAGCAACAGAAACCATGCCGGTTTCCGTAACCCTTCCGGCGCTCGGTGAGAGCGTCACCGAGGGCACTGTCACCCGTTGGCTGAAGGCCGAGGGCGAGCGCGTCGAGGCCGACGAGCCGCTGCTCGAGGTCTCGACCGACAAGGTCGACACCGAGATCCCCTCCCCCGTCTCCGGCATCCTCGCGTCCATCAAGGTCGCCGAGGACGAGACGGTCGAGGTCGGCGCCGAGCTGGCCATCATCGACGACGGCACGGGCGCCCCGGCCCCGGCCGCCGCTCCGGCCGCCGAGCCCGCCGCCGCCCCGGCGCCGGTCGCCGAGGCCCCGGCCGCCCCCGCACCGGCCGAGACCCCGGCCGCCCCGGCCCCCGCTGCCGCCGCGCCCGCCGCGTCCGGCACCGATGTCGTGCTCCCCGCCCTGGGCGAGTCCGTCACCGAGGGCACCGTCACCCGCTGGCTGAAGGAGGTCGGCGAGTCCGTCGAGGCCGACGAGCCGCTGCTCGAGGTCTCCACGGACAAGGTCGACACCGAGATCCCCGCGCCGGTCTCCGGCACCCTGCTGGAGATCCTGGTCGCCGAGGACGAGACCGCCGAGGTCGGCGCCCGTCTGGCCGTCATCGGCGTCGCGGGTGCCGCCCCGGCCGCGGCTCCGGCCGCCGCCGCTCCGGCCCCGGCCGCTCCGGCCGCCCCGGTCGCCGCCCCGGCTCCGGTCGCCCCCGCGGCTCCGGTCGCCGCTCCGGCCCCGGTGGCTCCGGCCGCCCCGGTCGCGGCTCCGGCTCCGGTGGCCCCGGCCGCTCCGGCGCCGGTCGCCGCTCCGGCTCCGGTCGCTCCGGCCGCCCCCGCCGCCCCGGTCTCGGCCGGTGACGAGGGCGCCTACGTGACCCCGCTGGTGCGCAAGCTCGCCTCGGAGTCCGGCGTCAACCTGGCGACGGTCACGGGCACCGGTGTCGGTGGCCGTATCCGCAAGCAGGACGTCCTGGCCGCCGCCGAGGCCGCCAAGGCCGCCGCCGCCCCGGCTCCGGCCGCCGCCGCCCCGGCCGCCGCCAAGGCTCCGGCCGCGGTGTCCGAGCTGCGCGGTCAGACGGTCAAGATGACCCGCATGCGCAAGGTCATCGGCGACAACATGATGAAGGCCCTGCACTCGCAGGCGCAGCTCAGCTCCGTGGTCGAGGTGGACATCACCAAGATCATGAAGCTGCGCGAGAAGGCCAAGGCCGGCTTCCTCGCCCGCGAGGGCGTCAAGCTGTCCCCGATGCCGTTCTTCGTCAAGGCCGCGGCCCAGGCGCTGAAGGCCCACGCGGTCGTCAACGCCCGGATCAACGAGGACGAGGGCACCATCACCTACTTCGACTCGGAGAACATCGGCATCGCCGTGGACTCCGAGAAGGGCCTGATGACCCCGGTCATCAAGGGTGCCGGTGACCTCAACCTGGCGGGCATCTCCAAGGCCACCGCCGATCTGGCCGGCAAGGTCCGCGGCAACAAGATCACCCCGGACGAGCTGTCCGGCGCGACCTTCACCATCAGCAACACCGGCTCGCGCGGTGCGCTGTTCGACACGGTGATCGTTCCGCCGAACCAGGTCGCGATCCTCGGCATCGGTGCCACGGTCAAGCGCCCCGTGGTCATCGAGACCGAAGAGGGCACCGTCATCGGCGTCCGCGACATGACGTACCTGACCCTGTCCTACGACCACCGCCTGGTGGACGGCGCGGACGCGGCCCGGTACCTCACCGCCGTGAAGGCGATCCTGGAGGCCGGCGAGTTCGAGGTCGAGCTCGGTCTCTGAGGGCCAGGCGCGCAGGGGATCTGCCGCTTACGGCGCCCCCGCCCGGATTCGTCCGGGCGGGGGCGCCGTCGTTGTAACGAGCCTCACCCTGCGTCCCTGACCGCGAACGCATCGGAGCAGGCCACGGCGGCCTTATTGTCTAGGCATCAGGCCCCGCGTGTCCGCACACACAGGAGTTGAAACCCGATGATCACCCCACCCGTCGTGCACTCGCTGCGCGAGCAGATCCGCGAGCACATCGTGGAGGGGATCGTCAGCGGCCGCTGGAAGCCCGGCGAGCGGATCGTCGAGCGGCGGATCGCGGTCGAGCTGGAGGTCAGCCAGACGCCCGTACGGGAGGCCCTGCGCGAGCTGGAGACCCTGCGGCTGATCGAGTCGGCGCCGAACAAGGGCGTGCGCGTGCGCAACCTCTCGGCGGCCGACCTGGAGGAGATCTACCCGGTCCGGGCCGGTCTGGAGCAGATCGCGGCCGAGCTGGCCGCGCCCCGGCTGGCGGCCGACTGCTCGGCCCTGGAGCCCCACGTGGCGGCCCTGTGGGAGGCCGACCGGGTGCAGGACGGCACGGCGCAGGTGCGGCACACGGTGGGCTTCCACCGGGAGCTGGTGCGGGCGGCCGGGAACAGCGTGCTGCTGCACACCTGGGAGAGCCTGGGCATCGAGGTCTTCACCGCCCTGTCGATCCGGTGGCTGGGAACCGTCCAGAAGTCGTACGCCGAGGAGCACGAGGCTCTGGTCGCGGCCTTCCGCAGCCAGGACCCGGACATCGGCGTACTGGTGAAGCGGCATGTCCTGGGTTGCGCCCCGCGGAGCGCCTGACCCGCACCCAACCCGTCTGACCTGCGGTTTTTAGCGATCCTCCAGGGGATCGCCAGCGTTTTGGCGTCTACTGATGAAACCGGCACGGCGTGCCCGTGTTCATGGCACCCGGTGCCGACTTTCGCCCGAGCGTCGAATATTCGTCACTTTTATTTGATCGATCATCGATCAGGGATTTACAGTCACTCCGGGCCCACACCCGGGCCCATCGGCCCTGTCCTGCCCGTCAGGGTTTTCTTCACCACCTCCTCTCCTTTGTCCGGAAGGCGGCGCACACCGATGTCCGACCCCGTAGGAAAGCTTCCGAGCGAGCTCGACCAGCTCCCGGACCGCGACACCGAGGAGACCGCCGAATGGGCGGCCTCCCTCGACGCCGTCGCCAAGGCCGCCGGTACGCGCCGCGCCGAATACCTGCTCCGTCGCACGCTCCAGCACGCCGAGGCCGCCGGCCTCGCCCTGCCGAAGCTGCTCGAGACGGACTACGTCAACACCATCCCCACCTCCGCGGAGCCCGAGTTCCCCGGTGACCTGGAGATGGAAGCCAAGATCACCGCATGGAACCGCTGGAACGCGGCCGCCATGGTGACCCGCGGCTCCAAGTACGGCGTCGGCGGCCACATCGCCACCTTCGCCTCGGCGGCCTGGCTCTACGAGACCGGCTTCCAGCACTTCTTCCGCGGGAAGGAGGCCGACGGATCGGGCGACCAGCTCTACATCCAGGGCCACGCCTCCCCCGGCATCTACGCCCGCGCCTTCCTCGACGGGCGCGTCTCCGAGCAGCAGCTCGACAACTTCCGCCAGGAGTCCGGCGGCAACGGCCTGCCGTCCTACCCGCACCCGCGGCGCCTGCCGTGGCTGTGGGAGTTCCCCACGGTCTCCATGGGCCTCGGCCCGCTCTCCGCGATCTACCAGGCGCGCTTCAACCGCTACCTGCAGAACCGGAACATCAAGGACACCTCCAACTCGCACGTCTGGGCCTTCCTCGGCGACGGCGAGATGGACGAGCCCGAGTCGACCGCCGCCCTGGCCCTGGCCTCCCGCGAGCAGCTCGACAACCTGACGTTCGTCATCAACTGCAACCTGCAGCGCCTCGACGGCCCGGTCCGCGCGAACTTCCGCGTGGTCCAGGAGCTGGAGGCCCAGTTCCGCGGTGCCGGCTGGAACGTCATCAAGACCCTGTGGGGCTCCGCCTGGGACGAGCTGTTCCAGCTCGACACCACGGGCGCCCTGGTCCGCCGCATCCGCGAGGTACCGGACGCGCAGTTCCAGACGTACGCGACCCGCGACGTGGCCTACATCCGCCAGCACTTCTTCGGCGCCAACGCCGAGCTCGTCCAGCTGGCCGGCGTCCTGTCCGACGCGAAGATCGCCGAGTGCTTCCACACCTCGCGCGGCGGCCACGAGCCCCGCAAGGTCTACGCCGCGTACAAGGCCGCCCTGGCGCACAAGGGCGCGCCGACGGTGATCCTGGCGCAGACCGTCAAGGGCCACACGCTGGGTGCCGGGTTCGAGTCGAAGAACGCGAACCACCAGATGAAGAAGCTGACGATCGACGAGTTCAAGGACATGCGTGACCTCCTTGGCCTCCCGATCCCGGACAGCGCCTTCGCCGACGGCAAGGTCCCGTACGGCCACCCGGGCGCGGACAGCCCCGAGGTGCGGTACCTGAACGAGCGCCGCGCGGCCCTCGGCGGCCCCGCCCCGGCCCGCAAGGTCCACCACGTGGCCCTGCCGGCTCCGGCCGACCGCTCCTTCGCCCCGCTCATCAAGGGTTCCGGCAAGCAGGAGATGGCCACCACCATGGCCTTCGTCCGCCTGGTCAAGGACCTGATGCGGGACAAGGAGACCGGCAAGCGCTGGGTGCCGATCGTCCCCGACGAGGCCCGTACCTTCGGTATGGAGTCCCTCTTCCCGTCGGCCGGCATCTACTCGCCGCTGGGCCAGACGTACGAGCCGGTCGACCGCGACCAGCTGATGTACTACAAGGAGGCCAAGGACGGCCAGATCCTCAACGAGGGGATCACCGAGGCCGGCGCCATGGCCGACTTCATCGCCGCCTGCACGTCGTACGCGACGCACGGCGAGCCGATGATCCCGTTCTACATCTTCTACTCGATGTTCGGCTGGCAGCGCACCGCCGACCAGATGTGGCAGCTCGCCGACCAGCTCGGCAAGGGCTTCATCGTCGGCGCCACGGCCGGCCGCACCACCCTGACCGGTGAGGGCCTCCAGCACGCGGACGGCCACTCGCACCTGATCGCGTCCACGAACCCGGCGTCGCTCAACTACGACCCGGCCTTCGCGTACGAGATCGCGGTGATCGTCAAGGACGGTCTGCGCCGCATGTACGGCGAGACGCCCGAGGACGTCTTCTACTACCTGACGGTCTACAACGAGCCGAAGGTCCAGCCGGCCATGCCCGAGGGCGTGGAGGAGGGCATCCTCAAGGGCCTGTACCGGTTCAACACGGCCGCCGCCCTGGAGGCCGCCCCGGCCGCCGACGCCCCGAAGATCCAGCTCATGGCCTCGGGTACGGCGATCCACTGGGTCCTGGAGGCACAGCGGCTGCTGGCCGCCGACTGGAACGTGGCCGCCGACGTGTGGTCCGCCACCTCGTGGGGCGAGCTGCGACGCGACGCGCTGGAGTGCGACGAGGCGCTGCTGCGCGGCGAGGAGCGCACCCCGTACGTCACCCGCGTGCTGGAGGGCGCCCCGGGCCCGGTCCTGGCGGTCTCCGACTGGATGCGCCAGGTCCCGGACCAGATCAGCCAGTGGGTCCCGCAGGACTACACCTCGCTGGGCACGGACGGCTTCGGCCTCTCCGACACCCGTGAGGGCGCCCGCCGCCACTTCGGCGTCGACGCGCAGTCCATCGCGGTCGCGGCCCTGGCCCAGCTCGCCCGCCGCGGCGAGGTCCCGGCGTCCGCCGTCAAGGAGGCCCGGGAGCGCTACGGCCTGTAGGCCCGAGCCCGTCCGACCATGAGGCGGCCCGTCCCTTCGGGGGCGGGCCGCCTCATCCTTTGCTCTGCTGCCTGGGGATCTCCTCTTCCGGCGGGGCGGGCACCGCGCCGGTCATCTGCGCCAGCACCGCGCGGACGTCGGTCAGCTGTGCGGCGATGGACTCCCGTCGACGGGTGAGGGCCGCCAGCTCTCGCTCGGACTCTCTGCGGATCCGGTCGGCCTTGGCGTTGGCGTCGGCGATGATGCCCTCGGACAGGCTCTTCGTGTTCTCCATCAACTGGCGGGCGTGGCGCTCGGCGGTCTCGCGGACGGCCGCCGCGTCCCGCGCGGCCCGCTCCCGCAGCTCCCTGATCTCCCGTTCGGCCTCGGCACGCATCCGGGCCACCTCGGCCGCTCCGTCCCCGCGGGCCGGGGCGGTGACGGTCCGGCCGCCCGCAGCCTGCTGGCGGTGCAGTTCGGTGACGACGGTGAGCGCGTCCTGCGGCCGGTCGGCCGGGTCCTTGGCGAGGAGGCGCATCACCAGGTCGGCGACGCCCGAGGGGGCCGCTCCGGGGGGCAGGGGGCGGGGCTCTTCGTGCACGTGCTGGTAGAGCAGCGCGTACACGGTGGTGTTGGTGAAGGGCGGGTGGCCGGTGAGGCCCTCGTAGAGCAGGCAGCCCAGGCTGTAGAGGTCGGCGCGGTGGTCGATCCGCGAGTCGCCCCGGCACTGCTCGGGCGACATGTACGCGAACGTCCCCAGGGCGGCCCCGGAGAGGGTGAGGGGACCGGACCCCAGCGTCTCTCCGAGGAACTTCGCGAGGCCGAAGTCCAGCACCTTGATCACGCCGGCTTCGGTGAGCATCACGTTCTGGGGCTTGATGTCGCGGTGGACGATGCCGCGCTCGTGGGCGGCGGACAGGGCGGTCGCGATCTGGCCGCCCCAGTGCGCGACGTCGTACCAGGGGACGGGCGTGGCCCCGCCGAAGAGCCGGGCGAGGGTCTCGCCGTGGAGCAGCTCCATCACCAGGTACAGGAATCTGCGGCCGGCGAAGGTGGCCTCGCCGCAGTCGTGGACGGTCACCGTGTGCCGGTGCGGGAGGGCTGCCGCGGAGCGCACCTCGTGCATGAAGCGCTGCTCGACCTCCGCGGCGTTCATCCCGGGGACGGCGCGGACGAGTTTGACCGCCACGGGCCGCCGCATCCGGACGTCCTGGGCGCTCCACACCTCCCCCATGCCCCCTTCTCCCAGCTTCTCCTCCAGCCGGTACCGGCCGTCGACCAGTTCCCCCTGCATCCCGCACCCCTCCCGCTCGCTGGGATTCGAGTATGCGGCCGGGTGGGGGACCGGGCGACGGCTTTGGCCGTATGAGCGGTGGCGGCGCGGGGGCCGAGCCCGGATGCTGTATTCCGTGATGGACGAGACGGAGTTCTGGGAGATCGTCGACCGTACCCGCGAGGCCGCCGAGGGCGACCCCGAGGAGCATGCCGAGCTGCTCGTGGAACGGCTGGCCCAGCTGGATCCCGACTCCGTGCTGGACTTCGCCCGGCATTTCGAGTCCCGGTACAACCGGGCGTACACCTGGGACCTGTGGGGTGCGGCGTGGGTGCTGCTCGGCGGGGCCAGCGACGACGCGTTCGACTACTTCCGGTGCTGGCTGATCGGGCAGGGCCGGGAGGTCTTCGAGGGCGGGGTGCACGATCCGGACCACCTGGCCGAGCTGCTCGGCGAGTTCGACGAGGAGATCGACGGGGACGGCGAGGAGCTGGGGTACGCGGCCGACGAGGCGTACGAGCAGCTGACCGGGGCGGTGGCCCCGGACCTGGGGATCCCGCTCCAGGCGGAGGAGCCGGAGGGCGCCCCGCTGGACTTCGAGAACGAAGCCGTGCTCGCGGAGCGCTTCCCCCGGCTGTGGGACCGCTTCGGGGAGTGAGCCCCGGCCGGGTCCGGAGCCCGGCCCGCCCCGTCCGGCGGGCCGGGCGGTCCTGGGGGCGGCGGCCTAGTAGTGGGTGCCGCCGTCGATGCGGATCTCGGTACCGGTGATGAAGGCGCCGTCCTCGGAGCCCAGCATCGCGACGACGCCGGCGACGGTCTGCGGGCCGGCGAAGCCCTGGCCGAGGGCCGGGGCCAGCTTGGTGAAGAGGGACCAGTCGGTGTCCTCGGGCAGGCCGGGGCCGTTCCCGCTGGTCATGCCGCTCTCGATGGAGCCGGGGGCGACGGAGACGAAGCGCAGGCCCTGCTTGCTGTACTCGGCGGCGAGGGCGTGGGTCATCGACTGGATGCCGCCCTTGCTGGCCGCGTAGGCGGACATGTAGGGGTGCGCGAAGCTCGCCGAGGTGGAGCTGAAGTTCACGACGGCCGGCTTCTCGCCCGCCAGCAGCGCGGGAAGGGACTCGCGGATCATCAGGAAGGTGCCGGTCAGGTTGACCGCGATGACCTTGTTCCAGAAGTCCAGGGTGGTCTGGTGGGTGTGCGCGGAGCGCAGGATGCCCGCCGCGTTGACCAGCACGTCGATGCCGCCGAGGGCGTCGACGGCGGCGGCGACGCCCGCCTTGACCGAGGCCTCGTCGGATATGTCCAGTACGGCGGTGGTCAGCCGGTCGGCGTGGCCGTCGGCGGCCGCCTGCTCGGCGGTGGCCTTGAGACCGGCTTCGCTGACGTCCACGGTGTGGACGCGGCCGCCCTCGGAGAGAATGCGGTGCACGGTGGCCTGGCCGATGCCCGAGCCGCCGCCGGTGATGAGGACGCGACGTCCTTCGTAACGGTTCATGCGGTGCAGCGTACCGAGAAGATGGCACGTTTTGCCAGACTGGCAGCAAATGCAACCATCTGATCTGACTGGCGGTACTCTCTACCCGTGAGATCTCCCCGCCCGTACACCCCCCTGAGCGGCTCCGGAACCCAGTCGCTGACGGAGCGCCGCAAGGCCGCCACCCAGCTCGACATCGCGCGCGCCGCCTGCGAGCTCTTCGCCGCGCACGGCCCCGACGGAACCACCGCCGAGGACATCGCCCACCGGGCGGGGGTCGCGCTGCGCACGTTCTACCGCTACTTCCGCAACAAGCAGGAGGCCGTGGCCCCGCTGCTCGCGGGCGGCGGCGACGCCTGGCGCGCGCTGCTGGCCGAGGAGGACCCCGCCACCCCGCTGGCACAGGCCCTGGAGCGGGCCGTGACCCGGGCGCTCAGCGACTCCAAGGCCGTCGAGGAGGGCCTGGAGGTCACCCGCGGCCTGCTGCGCGCGGCCGCCACGGACGAGGCCCTGCGGGCCGTCTGGTACCGGGTGAACCAGGAGTCGGAGGAGCGGCTGGTCCCGATCGTGGCCCGGCTGGCGGGCCCGGAGGCCGGCGAGATGTCCGTACGCCTGGTGTCGGCGGCCGCCACCGACGCGATCCGGGTCGCCCTGGAACTGTGGTCCGCCGGCGACGCCCCGGTCTCCGGCCCCGGCTCCCCCGCCGACCTGGCGGTGCGCTGCCTGCGGGAGCTGACCGGCGCGATGCCCCTGCTCCGCTGAGCGCGGGGCAGGGGCACCGGGTAGAGGCCGAGGGCGAGGGGGAGGACGCGGTCAGCGCCAGCCGCCCCAGTCGCCGTTCCAGTTGGCGTTGTCCCAACGGCCCCAGTCGTGGTCGTTCCAGTTGCTGTTGTGACGCCAGTTGTTGCCGTTGCCGCCACAGTCGTCGTCATCGTCCCAGTTATCAGCCCAGCGGGAGTGACTCGAACGGTTCCAGTCGCCGTTCCAGTTCCCGCCGTGGTCGTGGGCGGACGCGCTGCTCAGCGGCAGCAGGGCCAGGGTGAGTCCGGCACCGCCGGCGACGACGGCTCCGATGATCCTACGGCGCATCATGATGCACCTCCGAACATGTATCGCTGATCGGGCTTATCGGGCTTTTACGTCCCAATCAACCGTCACCCCACTCCGACGGCCTGTCAAAGGCAAGAGGCCCCCCGCCACTCTTCGAAAAGAGCGGCGGGGGGCCTCCCAGCAGGCACGATCCCGCGTCAGCGGGCCGGCTACCCGACTTTTTTACAGGTCGAAGTAGAGCTCGAACTCGTGCGGGTGCGGACGCTGCGCGATCGGGGCGATCTCGTGCGTGCGCTTGTAGTCGATCCAGGTCTCGATCAGGTCCGGGGTGAAGACACCGCCGGCGAGGAGGTACTCGTGGTCCTCCTCCAGGGCCTTGAGGACGTCCTCGAGGCTGGTCGGGACCTGCGGGACGTTCGCGTGCTCGTCCGGGGAGAGCTCGTAGAGGTCCTTGTCGATCGGCTCCATCGGCTCGATCTTGTTCTTGATGCCGTCGAGGCCCGCGAGGAGCAGCGCCGCGAAGGCGAGGTACGGGTTCGAGGACGGGTCCGGCGCGCGGAACTCGACGCGCTTGGCCTTCGGGTTCGAGCCCGTGATCGGGATGCGCATGGCGGCGGAGCGGTTGCGCTGCGAGTACACCATGTTGACCGGGGCCTCGAAGCCCGGGACCAGGCGGTGGTACGAGTTCACCGTCGGGTTGGTGAAGGCGAGCAGCGACGGGGCGTGCTTGAGGATGCCGCCGATGTAGTAGCGGGCGGTGTCCGACAGGCCCGCGTAGCCGGCCTCGTCGTAGAACAGCGGCTCGCCGCCGGTCCACAGGGACTGGTGGACGTGCATGCCCGAGCCGTTGTCGCCGAAGATCGGCTTCGGCATGAAGGTCGCGGTCTTGCCGTTGCGCCAGGCGACGTTCTTCACGATGTACTTGAAGAGCATCAGGTCGTCGGCCGCGGCCAGCAGCGTGTTGAACTTGTAGTTGATCTCGGCCTGGCCACCGGTGCCGACCTCGTGGTGCTGGCGCTCGACCTGGAGGCCCTGGGCGTCCAGTTCGAGGGAGATCTCGGCGCGCAGGTCGGCGAAGTGGTCGACCGGGGCTACCGGGAAGTAACCGCCCTTGTAGCGGACCTTGTAACCACGGTTGTTCTCCTCGGAACCGGTGTTCCAGGCGCCGGCCTCGGAGTCGATGTGGTAGAAGCCCTCGTTCGCGGAGGTCGCGAAGCGCACGCTGTCGAACACGTAGAACTCGGCCTCGGGGCCGAAGAACGCGGTGTCGGCGATGCCGGTGGAGGCGAGGTAGGCCTCGGCCTTCTTGGCGACGTTGCGCGGGTCGCGGCTGTACGCCTCGCCCGTGATCGGGTCGTGGATGAAGAAGTTGACGTTCAGCGTCTTGTCACGGCGGAACGGGTCCAGGCGCGCGGTGGTGATGTCGGCGCGCAGCGCCATGTCGGACTCGTGGATGGCCTGGAAGCCGCGGATCGAGGAGCCGTCGAAGGCGAGCTCCTCCGCCGGGTCGAACGCTCGCGCCGGAATGGTGAAGTGCTGCATCACACCAGGCAGGTCGCAGAAGCGGACGTCGACGAACTTGACGTCGTTCTCCTCGATGTACTGCTTCACTTCGTCGGCGTTCTTGAACATCCAACTCCTCCTACTCCCGGTCCCCGGGGCAGGGACGGGCTGTATAGCTCGTGGTGCGTCAGTGCGGTGCCGCACGCTGACCCGACCATAAGCAGACGGGATTTCCCAAGCATGACCCATTTGTTTCGCACAAGTTAACCAGGGTCCCGTCCAGGTCCCGTCGAAGCGCACCGGTACCGTGGTGGAGTGGACAACAGGCAAGCAATCGGTTCCTGGCTCTCCGGCCCCCGCGCGGCAGCCGAGGACATGGGCGTCGACTTCGGCTATCCGGGCCAGCAGCTCGGCCTGCCGCAGTCGGGGCCCGGGTCCGTGGCCCGTTTCGGGCGCCGGCTGGGCGCTGTGGCCATCGACTGGATCGGCTGTCAGCTGATCGCATACGGGCTCATCACCCATGGCGACCTGACCTCGGCGGGCAACTGGACGCTGGGGCTCTTCGTGGTCCTGTCCGTTCTCACCGTGGGCACGGTGGGATTCACCCCCGGCAAGCGGATTCTCGGCCTCCGGGTGATCTCGCAGAACGGCGGCCGCCTCGGCCTCCCCCGCGTCATGCTCCGGACGGTCCTGCTGGCCCTGGTCATCCCGGCGCTGGTCTGGGACCGGGACGGCCGCGGACTGCACGACCGGCTCTCTGGCGCGGTCCAGGTCCGGATCTGACCGGCGGGACGCCCCTACGGAAAACGGGAGCGCCCCGCGAGCCGTCGGCTCGCG
>NZ_JBFBGN010000103.1:0-25183 GCF_040684675.1 Streptomyces sp. NPDC089915
GGCCCTGGCCTCCTGGGACGCCACGCTCTCGGGCGCGGGCGGCGACCGCCGGCTGCCGGCCCTCGCGCACAGCGACTACCACCGCGACCCGGACCGCGTCGGCGGACCCCAGACCGTCGTCCTGGCGGACGACCTGTCCCGCGAGGCGATCCTGGCGGGCCTGCGCGCCGGGCGCGCCTACGCCGCCGAATCCTCCGCCGTCTCGGTGGACTTCACCGCCGTCTCCCCGCGAGGGGCCCACGCGGGCATCGGGGAGGCCCTGGAACCGGACGACCCCGGGACGGAGGTCCTCGTACGGCTCTCGGTGACCGGCGCGGAGGGCTGCGAGCTGCGCCTGGTCACGGACCAGGGCCTGGCCCTCACCGTGCCCGCCGCGGCCTCCCTGGAATGGCGCACCACATCCGCCCGCACCGCCTACGTCCGCGCGGAGGTCCGCCACCCGCCCCAGGCCCCGCCCCTCCCCGGCCCCCCGGCCGCCCTCACCAACCCGATCCGGCTGCGCGCCTGAGCCCGCCGGCGGGCGGAGCCGTCGTGCTCACGTGCCGCTTAGGGGCGGCGGGGGACAGTGGGGCCGTCACACCGTGAGGGGGGAGTGCCGATGTCCATCGGGGTACGGGTCCGCGCCGGGCGCGAACGGGCCGCGCCGCCGCGGCGTTCCGTCACCCGGCTGCGCCTCACCTGCCAGTTCGGCGGGGTGTTCATGCTGGCGGGGACGGTGCTGTTCGCCGTCGGGTTCCTCCTCGCCCAGCAGGCCGTGAGCAGGGGGAACGCCCCGGTCCTCGAAGTGGGTTCGACGAATCCGGTGGTACTGGCCCCCGCCGGCTGCCCGGGGCCGGCGGGCGGCGGGCCGCCGGGCCCGTGTCCGGCGCCCGGCCGACGGCTGCCCGGCGATCCGCTCACCTCCTCCGCCCCGCTCGTCCTGGCCGCTCTCGTACCCCTGTCCGCCGGCGCCGGCTACGTGACGGCCGGGTATGCGCTGTCACCGCTGCGACGCATCGCCCTCGGTGCGCGGAGGGCAGCGGCCGGCGAGTCGGAATGATTACTCAACTACGTTTGAAATAAAGGGAGTTGAGCCCTCGCGCGACTGCTTCTCGGCGCCTCCGGCGGCTGCTACGCTCCAGGCGCCCGGCGGGTCCGGGACCTGTTCTTCGCGTCCTCGATGGGAGGTGAGGGAAACAATGTTGAGCTTCTCCAGCCAGGTCGGCAGTACCGCCACCGGCGGTGCGTTCGTTCAGGTGGCGCCGGGAGCCAGCACCACCTGTGGCGGCGGGAACTGCTGCTGCAGTTCGTGCTGCAGCTGGTAGCCGCCCGAGGTCGGGCGGGGTCATCGGCCCCGCTCGACGTGCACATCCGCAAGGCCCCGTCGTACGCACCCGTCGAAGGAAAGGCCGAGATGTCACTGAAGGACTCGCAGGAAGCCGTCTCCGAACACCTGGACCGCAACAGCCACATGGCGACGGTCGCGGCCTTCGGCCAGCAGCACACCTCCGTGTCGATGTACAGCGCGACGACGGTGGTGCGGGCACCGGAGTCGGTGGTGCGGGGCCGATGGAGTCCGGCGGTGCACGGCCTCGTGGGCGAGGAGTTACTCCTCAACCACCGGCGCGGTGGACGCGATCTCGGGATGCAGCTGGGGGTGTCGAGGTTCTACGGGCACGACGCCGTCCTCTCCACCGCGCACGGCGACCTCCAGGAGCGGTCGGACGGGGCCGTCGCCCTGCCCCCGCGCCGGCGGCTGCGCAGCGGCCTGACGGACACCGTCGCCACCCGGCGCAGCGGCCGCGGCTTCTCGGGGAAGCCGGTGTCGCTGGACGAGCTGGCCACCGTGCTGTGGCACGCCCAGGGGGTGTCGGGCAGCCTGCCGGTTCCGACGGCCCAGGACGGCGACGCCGCCGTGGCCCTGCGCAACGCGCCCTCGGGCGGCGGTCTGTACCCGCTCCGGCTGGCGGTGATCGCCCAGCACGTGAAGGGCCTGGCCCCGGGGGCGTACGCGTACCAGCCGCACGGCCACACCCTCTTCCCGTACCGTCCGGCGCCCGACGCGGCCGAGCTCGGCCGGTACCTGCAGACGGCGGACGTGGAGGCGGACCGGGTGGCCCTGGCCCTGGTGTACGTCTACGACCTCTACTCCAACTCGCAGAAGTACGGCGACAGCGGGCTGGTGTTCGCGCTGATCGAGGCCGGCGGGATCTCGCAGAACGTGCACCTGGCCCGGACCTCGCTGGGGCTGATCGGCTGCGACCAGGGCGGCTACGACAAACAGGCGCTGGAACGGGCCCTCGACTGCGACGGCACCTCCCGCCACGTGGTCCACCTGACGCTCCTCGGACACGGGGAGGCCTGAGCCATGACCCCCACGCCCTCCGACTCCAGAGTCGTCCTGGCGACCTCCGTCCGGCTCCTCGCCGTCGAGCCGGGGGTCATCCGGCTGCGCTGGGGCATCTGGAACTTCACCGAGGTCAACGTCGACCTGCGGGCCGAGTCCCCCGCCGTCCTCGCCGCGATGACCGCCCTGTTCGAGACGCTGGCGGCCGGCAAGCCCGCCGACGGGACCTTCCCGGACGCCCCCGGCCTCACCCCGGTCGAGCGGGCCAACCTCCAGCTCGCCGTCACCGAGCTGCGGCAGGCCGGGTTCCTCGCGTACGACCTCCCGTCCGAGCGCGGCGGGGACATGGCCCGGGCGCTGCTCGGCAATCTGGACCTGTACGGCGCCGCCGAGTCGGCCGGCGCGACGGTCGGGTTCGCCTCGGACTCGCCCAGCGCCGCCGCCTACCTGGCCGGCCAGGCCGAGGCGCTGGGCCTGCCGCTGGAGCCGCTGCCGGCGGACTTCCTGGACGCGCTGCGCGGCGCCGACCTGACCTCCGGCACGGGCGGCCTGGCCGCCGCCGACGCGCTGAAGCGGCTGAGCGGCGTCGTCGAGCACTGCGACTCGCTGGTGGTCCACCTCGGTCAGGCCTCGATCCTGGCGCTGCGCGGACTCAACCGCCTCGCCTGCCACCTGGAGAAGCCGGTGGTCGTCGGTCTGGTCGACGGCCCGTTCGCGACGGTCGTGGGCGCGGACAGCCCGCGCACCGGCTGCCTGGAGTGCTTCGAACAGCGCTCGCTGGCCCGGCTGGAGGACCACATCGGCTACCACGGCATGGTGGCCGCCACGGCGCCGGGCGGCACGGGCCGGGCCAGCGGCGTGGAGTCGCTCATCTGCGCGCACCTGGTGAACGAGGCCGTGCTGCTGCGCTCGCTCGGCACCTCCCGGTTCCTGGGCCGGGCGCTGAGCATCTACCTGCCGACGTACGAGATCCAGGCGCAGGACGTGCTGCGCATCGGGACCTGTCCGGCCTGCGGCCACGTCGCCCGGGACGTCGTACGGGAGATCAACTTCAACAGCCGGGTGATCGTCGACCGGCACGTGCGCGAGGCGCTCGGAGGGGGCCGATGAGCGGCATCCCGCTCCTGGGCCACCCCGGGATGGGCGCGGCGCTCGCCCGGTACGGGCGGATCGGCGGCAACCAGGGCGGGATCCTGCCCGGCATGCTGGTGTCGGTCGCCGCGGTGGAGGGCGAGCCGTACCTGCGCTCGGCCACGGCGGCGATGCCCCAGTACCACCGGCTGGCGATGGACGACCCGCACATGCAGATGCAGTACCACCTGGCCGGCTACGGCTCGACGCACGAGGAGGCGGTGACCCGGCTCACCGGCGAGGCCGTCGAGCGCTACGCGGCGATCATGGCGATGCCGCTGTTCGCGGACCGGATCGAGTACGCCTCCTACCGTTCGCTGTCCTCCCGGCACCGGTGCCTGCCGCCGGAACTGCTGGGCGTCTTCGAGCCGGAGCAGCAGCGGCAGCTCGCCCGGATGATGCACCGGTACGCGCCCGAGCCGCCGACCGGCGACGACGTGATCGCCTGGATCGCCTGCCCGTCCCTCACCCGGCCCGGGGAGGAGGTGTACCTTCCGGCGCAGCTGGTCTTCCTCGGCTTCCGCAGCGATCCGGGCGCGGCCGACAAGCTGTTCACCCCGTCCTTCTCCACCGGGACCGCGGCCCACGTGTCGCTGGACAAGGCGCTGCTCGGGGCGCTCGTCGAAGCCGTGCAGATCGACGCCTTCGTCCTCAACTGGTACACCGGAGCCAAGGCGCCGCTGATCGACCTGGACGAGGACGGACGCGAGCTGCTCGCGGCCGCCGGGCTCCCCCCGGACGGGCCGTACGAGGTGCGGGCGAGCCTGCTGACCAGGCCGGAGCTGCCGCTGCCCAACATCGGGGTGACCCTGGTGCGCCGGGACGGCAGGCTGCCCTACATCGCCTTCGGGCTCCAGGCCGACCCGGACCCGCGGCGGGCGCTGCTGCGCGGCGCGGCCGAGGCCACCGCGATCCTCGGGATCGGCATGTTCAGCACGGTCTTCGACCTGCCCAACGTGCACTTCGCGCAGACGGGTTCCGCGTACACCGACCTGGACACGAACGTGCTGTGGTTCGCCGCCCCGGGGGACGCGGAGCGCAAGCTCGGGGCCGTGGAGAGCCGCGTGGAGGGCCGGACCGGTTTCGCCGGACTGCCGGTCTACGCCGACGACGACACGGCGGCGATCCGCCGGCTGCTGGCCGACCTCGCCGGCGTCAGCGAGTTCGCGGGCTACCTGGACTTCACGCCGCCGGAGCTGGCGGACACCCCGTGGCGGGTCGTCCGGGCGATCGTCCCGGAACTGCTCAGCATGTGCCTGCCCGGGTTCCCCGCGAAGGGCCACCCCCGGATGCGAGAGCACGGGGGCGTGACCCATGTGGTCCCACACCCGCTCCCTTGAACTGCTGGTGCTGGCGGCCACCGTCGCGCCCGCCGAACTGATCCGGGTCGTCACGGCGTTCGGCCCGGCGGCGAAGGCGGTGGCGGACCGGGGCCGGGCCGCCCGGCTCGGTCTGCTGGGCGCCCCCGCCGCCTACCTGGTGGTGACGGCAGCGGCCCTCGCGGTCGCGGCCGAGGGCGGCTTCGTCCCGGACACGCTGACGGGTCGGCTGCCCGCCGCGCTCTGGCTGCCGGCCGCCGCCGTGGCCGGCGCGGCGCTGGTCGGCGCGGAGTTCGCGGTCGGCGCGGCGCCCCGGCTGCTCGCCGGGACCGGGCTGCCCCGGCTCGCGGTGCACCGCGACGGCGCTCCGGTGGGCGGCGGGTACGCGGCGGCCGTCCTGGTCACCGGGGCCGCCGAGGAACTGCTGTACCGGGGCCTGTGGATCGGGGTCCTGCGCGAGGGGCTGCACCTGCCGGCCGGGGCGGCGGTCGCGGCGGCCGCCGTGGCGTACGCGCTGGGACACCTGTTCTTCGGCGGGCTCGCGGTGGCGCAGAAGACGCTGTCCGGGGCGGTCTTCGGGCTCCTCATGGTGGCGTCGGGCAGCCTGGCGGTCCCGCTCACGGCGCACCTCGCCCAGAACGCGGCGGTCTACGCCCTGGCCGTCCGGCAGGAGCGCGGCGCCCGGCGGGAGAGCGCCGCCCGGCGGGGGACCGCCCGCCCGGCCCCCGGACGGGAGGCGGCCGGATGAGCGTGCCCGCCTTCACCGCGCTCACCACCGCCGTGGTCGCCGCCTGGCTGGCCCTGTACCGGCTGCCGTTCAACGATCCGGCCCGCCGTCGGCGCACCGCCCTGTGGCTCGCCGGCCGGACGGGGCTGCGCCCGGAGGCGGCCTTCGCCGTGTTCGGCACCCTCGTGTACCTGCTGCTGGGCGCCCTGGCCCTGGCGGTGCTGCTGGGGTCCACGCCGCTCACGTTCCACCGGCTCTTCCACCTCCCCGCCCCCGGGGCGGCCGCCGCCCTGGCGCTGGCGGTCCTCGGCACCTCCAGCGCCACCGTCCTGTGCGTGTCCCTGCTCTACCGGGCCGACCCGCGCGCGGACGTCCCCGGCGAGATCGCCCGCATCCAGTGGATAGCCTCGATCCTCGCCCTGCCCCGGCACTTCCGGTGGATCGTCCCGGCGGCCGCGGCGCTGTTCGAGGAGGTGCTCTTCCGGGGCGCGGTCCTGCTGGGACTCGGGACGCTGGGCGGCGGACCGGCCTACGCCCTGGCGTTCAGCACCTGCCTGTTCGCGGCCGGGCAGGTCGCCCTGGTCTCCACCCGCACGCAGGCGTACGTCCTGGGCACCTCCAGCCTCGTCCTGGGCGCGGTCGGCGGACTGCTGACCACCGCCACCGGCGGCGTGCTGCCCGCCCTCGTGCTGCACATGTCGTTCGCCGGCTTCTACACCCACCTCAGCGCCTCCCCGGCCCCGGGAGCGCGCACGGCCCCCGGGAGGCCCAGCCTGTGACCACCGACCAGCCGTCCGCCGGCCAGCCGTCCGCCGACGAGCCGTCCGCCGGCCCGCCGGTGTCCGCACCCCGGCCGGATCCCGGCCCGGAGCGGGACGCCGTCGTCCACGCCGACCGTCTGACCGTCGCCTACGGCGCCTTCACCGCCGTCCGCGAGGTCTCGTTCCGGATCCACCCCGGGGAGGTGTTCGGGCTCATCGGGCCGAACGGGGCCGGCAAGACCTCGGTCGCCGAGGCCGTCGGCGGCCTGCGGCCCGTCCGCGCCGGCACCGTCACCGTCTGCGGCCGCGACCCCCGCCGCGACCGCGGCGCGGTCACCCGGCTGCTCGGCATGCAGCTCCAGGAGTCCCAGTTCCCCAGCCGGGCCCGGGTCGGCGAGCTCTGCGACCTCTACGAGGCGATCTACCGGGCGCCCGGCTCGGCGGCCGCGCTGCTGGAGGCCTTCGGCCTCGCCGACCGGCGCCGCAGCATGATCGCCGCCCTCTCCGGCGGCATGCGCCAGCGGCTGGCCCTGGCCCTCGCCCAGATCGGCGACGCCCGCCTGGTCGTCCTCGACGAGCTCACCACCGGCCTCGACCCGCACCAGCGCCGGGAGACCTGGCGCTCGGTCCTCCAACTCGCCGCCCGGGGCGTGGCGGTGCTGCTCACCTCGCACGCGATGGACGAGGTCGAGGCGCTCTGCGGCCGGGTGGGCGTGCTGCGGTCCGGGGAACTCGTCGCGCTCGACTCCCCGGCGCGGCTGACCGAGGCGCACGCCGGCCCCTCCACCTTCACCGTCGACCTCGGCGCCCCGGGCGGCGGCCGGCCCGCCGGGATCGAGGAGCGGCTCGACGGCCTCGGACTGACCCGGCTGCCCGGCACGCCCGGCCGGCCGGAGTTCACCGGGAGCTACCCCGCCGACTACGACCGCCTCGTACGCCTGCTGGCGCAGGCCGGGCTCCCGCCGTCGGCGGTCGGCCTCCGCACCCCGAACTTCGAGGACGCCTATCTGCGGCTGGTCGGCGCCGCCACCGTGAAGGAAGGGGCCTGAGATGCGGACGCTGTGGCCGATCGTACGGTTCGAGTGGCGGCGGATGCGGCGGAACTTCGCCCCCGTCTTCTTCGCCCTCGCCTTTCCGGTGCTGATGCTCTGCATGTTCGGCGGGATCTACGGAAACGAGCCGGCCCCGGAGTTCGGCGGGCGGGGCACGGTGGACATGTCGGTGCCCGCCTACCTGGTCCTGGTGGTCGCCGTCACCGGGCTGATGAGCTTTCCGCTCGGCCTCGCCGAGTACCGCGACCGCAAGGTCCTCAAGCGCTTCCGCGCGACACCGGTCGACGCGTCGGCCTTCCTCATCGCGCAGGGGCTGGTCAACCTCGCGCTGAGCCTGCTCGGCGCCCTGCTCCTGGTGGCCGCCGGGTACCTGTTCTTCGGCCTCCACCTGCCGGCCTCGCCCGCGGCGGCCGCCGCGACGGCCGGGGCCCTGCTCCTGTGCGCCCTCTCCATGTACGCGCTCGGGGGAGTGGTGGCCGCCGTCGCGCGCTCCGAGCGGGCGGCGGTGGCCATCGCCAACCTGGTCTACTTCCCCATGATCTTCCTCTCGGGGGCCACCATCCCCCTGCAGATCTTCCCGGACACCATGAAGACCATCAGCGCCGCGCTGCCCGCCACCTACGCGGTCGAGCTGCTCCAGCACGCCTGGCTGGACGGCCCCGCCGACGTCGCCCTCGACCTCGGCGTCCTCGCCGGCGTGGTCGTCCTGGGCACGGCGGCCGCCGCACGGCTGTTCCGGTGGGAGTAGCGGTGCCGGACGGCGGGCAGGTGCCCGCCACCGCCTACCTCACCGCCCTCGCCCGGGCCCGCGCCACGGCCGGGCCGGACGGCGCGCCGCTCGACCCGTACGCCGACCGCTTCGCCCGCCACTGCCCTGACTCCGTCCTGCGCGCCACCCGGCACACGGCGGGGACCTCCGTCGTCATCGCCCGCACCCTGGTGATCGACCGCCTGCTGTCCGGGCTGCTCGCGGCCGGCCCCTGGGAGGTCTGCGTCAACCTGGGCGCCGGGTTCGACGCCCGCACCCACCGGCTGGACTGGCCCGGCCCCGTCCGGGTGGTCGAGATCGACGGCGCGCCCGTCCTCGACCTCAAGGACCGCCTGCTGCCCGCCGCGTCGGCGCCCGTCCCGGTGGAACGGCTGCGCTGCGACCTCCGCGACCCGGCCGCCCTCGCCGGGCTGCTGCGGCCGCGCACGGCGGGCCGCAGGACCCTCCTCCTGGCCGAGGGGCTGCTCACCTACCTCACCCCGGACCGGGTCCGGGCCCTGGCGGCCGTGCTGGGCGAGACGGCCGGCCCCGGCGGCGCGTGGATCTGCGACGTGCTCTCCCCGGCCTCCGCCCGCACCCTCACCGCCGCCGCCCGCGCGGCCCGCACGGCCCTGACCCTGCACGGCCTCCCCGACCTCACCGCCTTCGAGTCCGCCGGCTGGCGCTGCGAACGCCTGGAACCCCTCCCCACGGCCCGCCCACCCCTCCGGGCCACCGGCACGGCCCGCGAACTCCCGGACGGCGTACTCCAGTTGACACGCCCCGACGAAGCCTGACCACACCGGTCCACCACGTCACCGACGGCACCCGGCCCTCCGGAAGGCGGCCGGCCGGAAGAGACGGCCTAGCCGGGATAGCCGCTGGCGAGTCCCACGAGTATGAGGACGAGGCCGGCCGAGCACACGGCGCGTTGGCCGCGGGACCAGTTCGCCCACCCGCGCTCCCCCTTGCTCCCCGCGATGAGCAGCACGCAGCCGCTCAGGAACACCCACAGTCCCCACCAGGTCATCCGCCCATCGGACGCGGCGGGAGGGGTGCGCGTCAATACGCGCGGCGGACGGGTGCCGGAAAATTTTCGTTCAAGGCCGGATCCGGCGGGCGTTGCGGCGGTGGATCGCGCCTAGGGTGCACACGATCGTCTTCCACCAACGTACGGGGGTTCCATGTCCATTCCGCGCAGGGCGTTACTGGCCGGCTCGACCGCCGGCGCGGCCGCCGTCGTCGCCGGGGGTGCGGGAAGCGCCGCGGCGGCCGGGCCGCCGGGGGCCGCCGCATCGCCGCTGCTCCAGAGAACGCCCAGCCGTATCGGGGTGCCGGGGGTGGCCGGGCTGCACCTGCAGTTCGGGTCCGATCCCGCCACCGAGATGACCGTCTCCTGGATCAGCCCCCAGTCCGTGCGCCGTCCGCGCGTCCGCCTCGGCTCACCGGACGGGGGCGCCGGGCACGCCGTCGACGCCGAGACCCGTACCTACCGCGACGGGCTCTCCCAGCGCGAGGTGTACGTCCACCACGCCCGCCTCACCGGGCTGCGGCCGGACACCACCTACCTGTACTCCGCCGGGCACGACGGCGCCGCGCAGGAGACCGGATCGTTCACCACGGCACCGCGCGGGCGGACCGCATTCACCTTCACCAGCTTCGGCGACCAGGGCACGCCCAATCTGCGCCGCACCCTCAAGTGGCCCACCAAGGACACCCCGCCGCCGCTCGGCCCCTTCCCGCTGTACACCAGCACCCAGGGCGGCACCGAGGCCTCCTCCGACATCGTGGCCGCCGTGGAACGGGTCGGCCCGCTGTTCAACCTGGTCAACGGGGACCTGTGCTACGCGGGCGTGGCCGGAGCCATCGGTGAGGACCGGGTGGCGACCTGGGCCGACTGGTTCATCGGCAACAGCCGCTCCGCCCGGCTGCGCCCCTGGATGCCCTGCGTGGGCAACGGCGAGACCGAGAAGGGCAACGGCCCCCTGGGACTCACCGGCTACCAGACCTACTTCGCGCTGCCGGGCGCGACGACCGCGGGCGAGCCCGAGACCCGGGGCCTCTGGTACGCCTTCACCGTCGGCTCGGTCCGGTTCATCAGCCTGGCCAACGACGACGTGGCCATCGTGGACACCGGCGACATCTATCTGCGCGGATACTCCGGCGGCGCGCAACGGCGCTGGCTGGAGCGGGAGTTGCAGGCGGCCCGGGCCACCCGGGACATCGACTGGATCGTCGTCTTCATGCACCACCCGATGATCTCCAGCCACCGCGACGGCGGCGCGGACCTCGGAGTCCGCCAGGAGTGGGGCCCGCTCTTCGACGCGTACGGGGTGGACCTGGTGCTGTGCGGCCACGAGCACTACTACGAGCGCTCGCTCCCCGTCCGCGGCGTCCTGCCGGGCGACGCCCGCACCCCCGTCCCGGTCTCCACCGCGACCGACACCGCCGACACCGGCAAGGGCACCGTGCACATGATCATCGGGGGCGGGGGCAACTTCGCCACCACCCAGGACGACCTCTTCGAGGAACCGAAGGGCAGGGTCGTGGTCGAGGTGGGCAAGGAGCCCGAGGGCCGCCACCGCAAGCCGGTCTACCTCACCGAGGACGCCCCCTGGCGGGGCGTCCAGGACCGGCTCCACGGCCACGGCTTCGCCGCCTTCGACGTCGACCCGGGCACCCGGGGCGGCGGCCGCACCCGGATGCACGTCACGTACTACACCTTCGACGGTCCGTACGGGGAGCTGACCCCGGTGGACACCTTCACCCTGGACCGGCCCCGGTCCGACGCCCGGCACTGAGCCGGCGGTGGCGGCGCGCGGCGTCCCGGCGGCGCGCGCCGCCACCGGTCAGAGCCCGGTGAGGTGCTCGGGGCGGATCGGGGTCCTGTTCAGCTCCAGCCCCGTCGCGTTCCTGATCGCCGCGAGGACGGCCGGCGTGGAGGACAGGGTCGGGGCCTCGCCGATGCCGCGCACCCCGTACGGGGCGTTGGGGTCGGCCAGTTCGAGGTAGTCCACCGGGATGACCGGGGTGTCGAGGATGGTCGGGATCAGGTAGTCCGTGAAGGAGGGGTTGCGCACCTTCGCGGTCTTCGGGTCCACGATGATCTCCTCCATGACCGCCACCCCGAGGCCCTGGGTGGTGCCGCCCTGGATCTGGCCGACGACCGACAGCGGGTTGAGGGCCTTGCCGACGTCCTGCGCGCAGGCCAGCTCGACGACCTTGACCAGGCCGAGTTCGGTGTCGACCTCCACCACCGCGCGGTGCGCGGCGAAGGAGTACTGGACGTGCCCCTTGCCCTGCCCGGTCACCCGGTCGAAGGCCTCGGTGGGGAAGTGCCGCCACTCCTCCTCGACCTCCACGGCCTCCTCCTCCAGCACGTCCACGAGGGAGGCGAGGACCTCGCCGCCGGCGGTGACCACCTTGCCGCCCTCCAGCAGGAGCCCGGGCGACGCCCATCCCGGGTGCGCGGCGCCGAACTTGCGCCGGCCGATCTCCAGCACCTTCGCGCGGACGTGCTCGCAGGAGTTCTTGACGGAACCGCCCGTCATGTACGTCTGCCGGGCGGCGGAGGTGGAGCCGGCCGATCCGACCCGGGTGTCCGCCGGGTGGATGGTGACCCGCTGGACGCCGAGCTCGGTCCGGGCGATCTGGGCGTGGATGGTGATCCCGCCCTGGCCGACCTCGGCCGCCGCCGTGTGGACCAGCGCGACGGCCTCGCCGCCCACGACCTCCAGGCGCACGCGGGCGGTGGAGTAGTCGTCGAAGCCCTCGGAGAAGCCGACGTTCTTGACGCCGACCGCGTAGCCGACGCCGCGGACGATGCCCTCGCCGTGCGTGGTGTTCGACAGGCCGCCCGGCAGGGCCCGGAGGTCGGCCTCGCCGTCGGAGGTCTCCCACTGCCGTTCGGGCGGCAGGGGGCGGTCCTTGACCATGCGCAGCAGCTCGGCCACCGGGGCGGGGGAGTCCACCCGCTGGCCGGTGGGCATGACCGTGCCCTGCTCCATGGCGTTGAGCCGGCGGAACTCGACCGGGTCCATGCCCAGCTTCGCCGCGAGCTTGTCCATCTGGGCCTCGTACGCGAAGCAGGCCTGGACGGCGCCGAACCCGCGCATCGCCCCGCAGGGCGGGTTGTTGGTGTAGAGGCCGACCGCGACGATGTCCACGTCGTCGATGACGTACGGGCCCGCCGACAGCGAGGCCGCGTTGCCGACGACCGAGGCCGTGGACGAGGCGTAGGCGCCGCCGTCGAGGACGATCCGGCACTTCATGTGCGTGATCTTGCCGTCCTTGGTGGCGCCGTGCTCGTAGGAGAGCTTCGCCGGGTGGCGGTGCACGTGGCCGAAGAAGGACTCGAACCGGTTGTAGACCATCTTCACCGGCTTGCCGGTGCGCAGCGCCAGTACGGAGGCCAGGATCTGCATGGAGATGTCCTCGCGCCCGCCGAAGGCGCCGCCGACGCCGGCCATCGTCATCCGGACCTTCTCCTCGGGCAGCCCGAGGACCGGGGCGATCTGCCTGAGGTCCGAGTGCAGCCACTGGGTGGCCACGTACAGGTCGATCCCGCCGTCCTCGGCCGGCACGGCGAGGCCGGACTCCGGGCCGAGGAAGGCCTGGTCCTGCATGCCGAAGGTGTACTCGCCCTCGACGATCACGTCGGCCCGCCCGCGGGCCGCCTCCACGTCGCCGCGGACGATCGGCTGGTGGTGCACGACGTTCTGGTGCGGGACGTACGCGCTGTGGTGGTCGTCGCGGCCCTCGTGGACCAGCGGCGCGCCGGCGGCGAGGGCGGAGGCCTCGTCCGTGACGAGCGGGAGTTCCCGGTACTCGATCCTGATCTTCGCGGCGGCCCGGCGGGCGGACTCCGGGTGGTCGGCCGCCACGAGGGCGACCGGCTCGCCGTGGTGACGGACCTTCCGGTGGGCCAGGACCGGGGTGTCGCGGAACTCCATGCCGTAGTACTTCACCTCGGCCGGCAGGTCGTCGTACGTCATCACCGCGTGGACGCCGGGCACGGTGAGGGCCTCGGAGGTGTCGACGGAGAGGATCTCGGCGTGGGCGACGGTGCTGCGCAGGATCTGGCCCCACAGCATGTCCTCGTGCCACAGGTCGGAGGAGTACGCGAACTCGCCGGTGACCTTGAGGGTGCCGTCCGGGCGGAGCGTGGACTCGCCGATGCCGCCCCGGGTCCGGGAGCCCTGGGTGACCTCGGCGGGGATGCCGTTGGTGGTTTCAGCCATGATCAGACCGTCTCTTCCTGAGGTGCCCGGCGCGCCGCGGCCAGGGGGCCGCGTCCGGGATCTTCCTGGTGCCGTGCGGCGGCAGGGCCCGACGGTGCCGCGACCCCCGTGCGCGGCACACCGTCCGGCGGACCTTCCCCGGCCCGGCCGCACGTCCTGAAGTAGACCGCGCGGCCCGCGGACCGGGCAGTCACCGATCGCTCGAAACCGGCTCTCCCGCCGGCTGTGGAAGACCGTGTGTTCCCACCGCCGCACCGCCTTGAGCTGCGACGACGTCTGTTCGGCGAGGTGTGCGGTGTGAGAGGCTCGCGATCATGCGGCTACGTGAACTCCTCGACGTCGACGAGCTGGGGCTGGTGCTCCTCGTGGGACGGGAGGGCGGGGACGGCGTACTCGACCGGCCCGTACGCGCCGTACCCGTCATCGACCTCGCCGACCCCGGACGGTTCCTGCGGGGCGGCGAACTCGTCCTCACCGGGCTGGCCTGGTGGCGCCGGGACGGGGACGCCGAGTCCTTCGTGCGCGTCCTCGACCGGGCCGGTGTCGCGGCCCTGGCCGCCGGCGAGGTGGAACACGGGCGGGTGCCGCACGACCTGGTGTCCGCCTGCCGGCGCCACGGCCTGCCGCTCCTCGCCGTGCGGCCGGAGACCTCCTTCGCGGCCATCACGGAACACGTCCTCGGCCGGCTCCACCGGCAGGACCTCGGCACCCTCACCGCCGTGGTCGAGCGCCACCGGCGACTCCTGGCCGACCGCGGCGCCCCCGCCTCCGTACTGGAGCTGCTGCGCCACGACCTCGGCCACGACGTGCGCGTCCTGTCCCCGGCGGGCCGTCAGATCGCCGGGGCCCGGCCGCCCCTGCGGGCCGCGACCGCGAGGGCGCTGGCGGCGCGGTACCTCGCCGCCCGCCGCTCGGGCGGGGCCGCACCCCACCGGGTCACGGTCGGCGACCGGCTCTACTCGCTCCTGCCGGTACCGGGTGCCGCCTCCGCCGTCTCCGCCTCCGCCGCCCCGCCGGACGGGGCCGAGCCCGCCGCGGAACTGGCCGACTGGCTGGTCGCCGTGGAGGCCGACACCTCGGCCTGGCCCGCGCACGAGGCACGGCTCCTGGACCGGGTCGTGGAGATGCTGGCCGACGCGCGCTCCGCGCACGAGCACGGCAAGGCCGCGCTGCACGACCTGGCCGGCCGGGCCCTCGGCCTGATGCGCAGCCGCATCCCGGCCGAGGAGATACCCGTCCGGCTCAGCGCCACCGCGCAGGCCGTCGTCAGCGGGGTCGGGACCTGGAAGCGCTGCCAGTTCGTGGTTGCCGGCGGCGAGTGGGACGGCGACGACTGGGGCGGCGGCCGCCACGGGAGCGGCCGCCGCCCCGTCCCCGCCGTCGCCCTGCGCGCGCTCCTGGAGGAGGCCCTGATCCAGCCCGCCGGCCCGGTCCCGGTGACCTCGCAGGACATCGCGGGCACCGTCGACGGCGACCACACCGTGCTGCTGGTCCTCGTCCCCGAGCCCTCGCCGGAGCATCCCGGACCGGCCCTCGACGCCGCCGCCCTCGGGCAGCGGCTCGCCGCGGTGCTCGGGCGCTGGCTGGGCCCGGGGGAGAGCGTCTCCGTCGGCATCAGCGCCCCCGTCGACGAACCGGGCAACGCCCGCCGGGCGCTGGAACAGGCCCGCCACGCGCTGCGGATCGCCCACGAGGCCCCGGAACGGGTCACCGTGCGCGGCGCGGACGACCTCACCGCCCACATCCTGACGCTGCTGCCGCTCATCCCGGCCGAGGCCCGCCGGGCATTCGCCGCCCGCCTGCTCGGCCCCCTGCGCGAGCACGACCGCCGCCACCGGACCGAACTGCTGGCCACCCTGGAGGCGTTCCTCGACTGCGACGCGTCCTGGACGGCCTGCGCCGCCCGGCTGCGCCTGCACGTGAACTCGCTGCGCCACCGCGTCGCCCGCATCGAGCGGCTCACCGGCCGCGACCTGGCCACCCTGGAGGCCCGCCTGGACTTCCTCGCGGCCCTGAAGGCCGGCTGACCGGGCCGTGAGGGCGTCAGCCCTGCTCGCGGACGCCCCACGGGGAGCCGTACGCCGTCAGCAGGTCCAGGAACGGACGCGGCGCGAAGGCCTCCGGGCCGAGCACCCCGGACTGCGCCCACACCCCGCCGGCCATGAGTTCGAGCGCCACCACCGGGTTGACGGCGGTCTGCCACACGACGGCCTGGGAGCCGTACTCGTCCATCGACCACCGGTTGTCCACCACGTGGTACAGGTACACCTCGCGCGGCAGCCCGTCCTTGGTGCCCTTCACCCAGGTGCCCGCGCAGGTCTTGCCGGACATGCGCTCGCCGAGCGTCGCCGGGTCGGGCAGGCAGGCGGCCACCACGTCGCGCGGGGAGACCCGTACCGGGGCGCCGTCCGCGCCGCGGACCGTGACCGGCCCGGTCGAGTCCAGCCCCAGCGCGTGCAGGGTCTTGAGCTTGCCGATGAAGTCCTCGCCCAGCCCGTACTTGAAGGTGACGCGCCGCGCCTCCACCCAGCGCGGGACCAGCAGCACCTCCTCGTGCTCGACGTTGACGCACTCGACCGGGCCGATGCCCTCCGGGAAGTCGAACACCTCCGGCTCGCTGAAGGGCTCGGTGGTGAACCAGCCGCGGTCGCGTTCGTAAACCACCGGCGGGTTCAGGCACTCTTCGATCGTCGTCCAGATGTTGAACGACGGGGCGAAGTCGTAGCCCTCGACCGTCAGGTTCGCCCCGTCGCGGATGCCGATCTCCTCGATCTCGTCGAACAGCTCGTCCGCCGCGTACCGCGCGAACACGTCCGACAGGCCGGGCTCCACGCCCATGCCCACCAGCGCCAGCCGGCCCGACTTCTCCCAGGCCTCCGCCCGCTCGAACTGTTCGTCGCCCAGCTTGACCCCGCACTCGGCGTACGGCAGGGCGGGGTGCGGCCGGGACAGCGACATCGCCATGTCCACGTAGTGGCTGCCGGCGGCGAGGGCCGCCTCGAACAGTGGCATCACGAAGCGGGGGTCGGTGGCGTTCAGCAGGACGTCGCACCGCTCCCCGGCGAGGAGGGCGGTCACCGCGGCCTCGTCGGAGGCGTCGATCCGGCGGGCCGTGAACCGGCCCGCGGGGTCGTCGAGCGCGGCGACGGCCGCCTCGGCGCGGGCGAGGTCGTAGTCGGCGACCACGAAGTGGTCGAAGAAGTCCCGGCGGGCGGCGATCCGGGTGATCGCGGTACCGACGCCCCCGGCGCCCACGAGCAGAACACGCATGACGAAACCCTCTCTCGGCGGGGTCCACGGATCTCCGTGCCCCATGGGAGGGATGAAAGCCGGGCCCGCAAGATAAGGTCAATGGTGTTGGCATAAGGATCGACGTACGGTCGGAGGGTTCCCGATGGCGAAGCAAGTGGTCCCCGAGGACGCCCGCAGGCGACGGCGCCCCACCCGGCAGGGCGTCGTCCTGTCCGAACGGCTGATCGTCGACACCGCCCTGCGCATGCTGCGCGAACACGGCAGCGCGGGCCTCTCCGCCCGCCGGCTCGGCGCCGCCCTCGGCGCGGACCCCAGCACCCTCTACCGGTACTTCGACGGGATGGACGGGCTGACCCTCGCCATCGGCGAGGAACTGATCGGACGGGCCCTCGACGGCTGGTCGGCCTCCGGGGCGTGGCGCTCCGACCTGCGCGAACTCGGGCTGCGCATCCACGGCGCCTACCTCGCCCACCCGCAGGCCGCGCTGCTGACCGCGAGCCGCGTCACCGGCCGCCCCCGTGAGATCGCCGCCGACGAGGCCGTCCTCGGCATCCTGCGCACCGCCGGCTTCCCGGACCCGGAGGCGGTCCTGATCTACCACGCCTTCATCGACCAGAGCCTGGCCTTCGCCGCCCTCGACGCCGGCGCCCTCGCGCTGAGCGAGGCCTCCCGGATCTCCGACGAGCAGCAGTGGGAGTCCACCTACGCCCGGCTGCCCGCCGACGAGTACCCGCACATCGCGGCCACCCGGCGGCTGCTCGCCGCCCGGATGAACCACAGCGCCTACCCGGTCGCCCTGGACATGCTCCTGACGAGCGCCGAAGCCCGGCTCCAGGCCCTGCGCGCCCGCTGAACCCGGCCGCCCGTCCCGCCCGGCCCGCTCGCCCGGGAGGCTTATGCCAACACCATTGACCCCCGAGCGGCCGCGCGGGTTTCCTCGTCGCAGTTCACGCCCTGTTCACACCGCGCCCGGCAGTGGCGCAGCCCGCACACGCACTCAGCACAGCGAGGGACGATGGCCGCAGACACCCCGCCGGAGACGGCCGCCCGAACCGCCACCGCCACGACCGCCAGGACCGCCACCACCGTGGCACCCGGTACGGCGGACGGGGCGGACCGGAGCACCGCACCGCCGGAGGCCGCCCGGGCCGGCGCGCTCAAGGCGGACGCGATCGGCTTCCTCGACGCCCTGGCCATCGGCCTCAACGCCACCTCGCCCGCCTACTCGCTGGCCGCCGTCATCGGCCCGCTGGTCGCCCTGGTCGGGGTCTACGCGCCCGGTGTCCTGCTCGCCTCCTTCGTCCCGATGCTGCTGATCGCCTCGGCCTTCCACTTCCTCAACCGGTCCGACCCGGACTGCGGCACGACCTTCTCCTGGGCCACCCGCGCCCTGGGCCCCACCACCGGCTGGCTCGGCGGCTGGGCCATCGCGATGACCGGGGTGCTCGTCGTCGGCTCGCTCGCGGACGTGGCCGTGGGCTTCGGGCTGCTCGCCGTCGGCGCCGACGGGCTCGCCGGGAACGCGCTGGTCCGCGAGGTGCTGACGGTCCTGCTGATCCTGGTCATGTCCTGGCTCTGCGTCCGGGGCACCGAGGCCTCGGCCCGGTTCCAGAACCTGCTGGTCCTGCTCCAGGTCGTCTGCCTCGTCGTGTTCGCGGGCGTCGCCGTGTACCGCGTCTACGCGGGCACCGGCAGCCTGGACGCCGTCCACCCCGCCGCCGGCTGGCTCAACCCCTTCGGTGCGGGCGGCTCCGCCCTCACCGGCGGGCTGCTGCTCGGCGTGTTCGCGTACTGGGGCTGGGAATCCGCGCTCAACCTGACCGAGGAGACCAAGGACTCGGCCAACGCGCCCGGACGGGCGGGCATCTGGTCGACGGTCGTGCTGCTCGCCACCTACCTGTCCGTGGCCTTCGCCGTCGTCGCCTACGCCGGCACGGCCTACCTGGCGGGACGGGCCGACACCGAGGAGGACGTCTTCGCCGCCCTCGCCCACGAGGTGCTCGGCGGCTGGGACTGGATCCTGCTCCTCGCCGTCAGCACCTCGGCCCTCGCCTCGACGCAGACGACCATCATCCCGGCCTCCCGCACGGCCCTGTCCATGGCCCGCCGCCACGCCCTGCCGGCCCGCTTCGCCCACATCGACGCCCGCCGGGGCACGCCCGGCACCAGCACCTGGTGGGTCGCCGGCACCGCGACCGTCTGGTACGTCGTCATCCACCGGATCAGCGAGAACGCCCTCGCCGACTCCCTGACCGCGCTCTCGTTGCTGATCGCCTTCTACTACGCCCTCACCGGGATCGCCTGCGCCGTCTGGTACCGCAAGCGGCTGATGCGGGGCCTGCGCCCCTTCCTGCTGCTCGGCGCGGGGCCGCTGCTCGGCTCGGCGCTGCTGGTCTGGCTGCTCGTGGAGTCCGTCGCCGACATGGCCGACCCGCGCAACTCGGCCACCTCGACCGCCTGGTTCGGGCTGGGCGCACCGTTGGTCATCGCCCTCTTCCTGGCCGGCGCCGGAGTGGTGCTCATGCTGCTGCGCCGGGCGTCCTCGGCGGCCTTCTGGCGGGAACGGACGGGCACGCACCGGGAGTCCGAGTCCGAGACCGAGTCGGCGGCCGGGGCCGGCGCGCGGGGCGCGGTCTAGGAGGTCGGGGGGTCAGGAGGCCGCGCCGGCCGCGCCGGGTTCGACGACGCGGCCGTCGCGCAGTTCCACGACGCGGTCGGCGAGTTCGATCAGGTTGGGGTCGTGGGTGGCGACGAGGATCGTGACGTCCTTGCTGCGGACCACCGCCCGCAGCAGCTCCATGATCGACCGGCCGGTCTCCAGGTCCAGCTGGCCCGTGGGCTCGTCCGCGATGATCAGGTCGGGGTCGTTGGCCAGGGCGCGGGCCACCGCGACGCGCTGCTGCTGGCCGCCGGAGAGCTCGCCGGGGCGCTGCTCGGCGTGGTCCGCGAGGCCGACCAGGGCGAGCAGGGTCCGGGCGCGCTCCTCACGCTCCCTCGCGGGCATGCGGCGCAGCCGCATCGGCACGCCGACGTTCTCGGCGGCGGTGAGGACGGGGATCAGGCCGAAGGACTGGAAGACGAAGCCGATGCGGTCGCGCCGCAGGGCGAGCAGGTCCGCCTCGCCGAGGGAGGCCAGATCGGTGCCGTCGAGGGTGATCCGGCCGCCGGTCGGGGTGTCGAGGCCGCCGACGAGGTTCAGCAGGGTGGTCTTGCCGGAGCCCGACCGGCCCCGGAGGGCGGTGAGTTCGCCCCGGCGGATCTCGAAGGACACCCCGCGCAGGGCGTGGACGGCCTGCGGTCCGCTGCCGAAGCTGTGGTGGACGTCGTCCACCACCGCGACCGGCGTGCCGGCGGTCCGCCGCGCCGGTGCGTCCGTCGGTGCCGGCTGGTTCTGGGTCATGAGAAGTGCTCCCCCGTGGAGTTGTGTGCGCGGCGTCCCGGGCCCCGCCTCCCGTGCGTACGGCGCCGCTGTCGCTTTGTGCTCACATTTGCGCACCTGTCACTCTCATCACGCAAGTCCCTTCCTCTCCGCGTCCGAATCTGACAGCATCGTCCGCTATCCGGTACCGAAAGTCCGGATGGGGGAGGAACGGAACACGTGCTCGGCTTCGTCGTGCGCCGGTTGCGCGGGCGATGGCCGCTCGCGGTCGCCGCACTGCTCACCGTATTGATCACCGCGACGGCTCTGACCGCGCTCACGGCCTTCACCCGTGGGGTCGGGGACGAGGGGCTGCGCCGCGCCCTGACCGGACCCGAACGGGCCGGGACCACCGTCGTGGTCACCAGCGGCCGCGCCGCCTCCTCCCGCGCCCAGGACGACGCCGCCGTACGGGCCTACGCGGACCGGGTCTTCGGACGGTTCCCGGTCACCCCGCAGAGCGTGGCGCTCAGCCGCTCCTACGGGCTGCCCGGCCCCGCCGCCTCCGGCCGCGACGCCGACCTCACCCTGCTCGCCGCCCTCGGCCGGGACCGGGTCCGGCTGCTCGCCGGCCAGTGGCCGCAGCCGGTCACCGCCGCCGTCGGCTCCGGAGCCCCGCCCCAGGCCGCCGTCCCGCGCACGGCCCTCGCCCGCCTCGGCCTGACCGACGCCGCGCTGCCCGCGCAGGTCCGCCTGGACGACCGGTTCGGCGGGCCCCCGCTGACGGTCCTGGTCACCGGCGTGTACCGGGCCGCCGATCCGGACGACGGGTACTGGCGGCTCGACCCCCTCGGCGGCCGCGAGATCCACGTCGCGAGCTTCACCACCTACGGACCGCTCCTGGTCGACGACACCGTCTTCACCGCGGGCGGCATCCTCCAGAACTACCGCGGCACCCTCCTGACCCCGGACCTGGGCACGATCGGCACCGCCGAGGCCCGGGCCGTGCGGGCCGCGGCCGGCCCCGCCGGAACCGAGCTGAAGCGCACCGCCTCGCTCCAGGTGGCCACCGAACTCCCCGAACTCCTCGCCCGGCTGGACTCCGGACTCCTCGTGGCCCGCTCCACCCTCCTGGTGGGCGCGCTCCAGCTCGCCGTCCTCTCGGCCGCCACCCTCCTCCTCGTCTCCCACCTGATGACGGTCCGCCAGGAACCGGAACGCGTCCTGCTCACCGCCCGCGGCGCCTCCCGCCGCCGCCTCGGCGTGCTGAGCGCGGCCGAAGCCCTGCTGCTCGCCCTCCCGGCCGCCGTCCTGGCACCGCTGCTCGCACCACCCCTGCTGCGCCTCTTCGGCCGCTTCGGACCGATCGGCCGGGTCCACCTGGAGATACCCGGCACCTGGCTGGTCTGGCCGGTCGCGGCCGGCTGCGCCCTGGCCTGCGTCCTGCTCACCACCCTGCCCTCCGCCCTGCGCGGCGCCTCGGCCGCCGTACTGCGCCGGGCCGGCGGCCGGCAGGCCCTGGTCACGGGCGCCGCCCGCTCCGGACTGGACCTGGCCGCGGTGGCCCTCGCCCTCCTCTGCTACCGGCAGCTCTCGCAGTACGGGGGCACCGGCGACGGCGCCCCGGACACCGGCCCCGCCGACGGCGGGCTCGGCGTGGACCCGGTCCTGGTCGCCGCCCCGGTGCTCGCCCTGTGCGCGGGCACCCTGCTGGTCCTGCGGCTGCTGCCCTTCGCCACCCGGGCCGGGGGACGGCTGGCCGCGCGCGGCCGCAGCCTTGCCCCGGCCCTGCTCGGCTGGCAGTTCGCCCGGCGTCCCGGCCGGGCCACCGGACCCGTGCTGCTGCTGGTCCTCGCCGTCTCCAGCGGGGTCCTGGCCCTCGGCCAGCACGCCGCCTGGACCGCCTCCCAGCGCGACCAGGCGGACTTCGCGACCGCCGGCGGACTGCGCATCTCCGGCAGCGGCATGTCCCCCATGGGACAGGGCGGCCGCTACGGGGCCCTCCCGGGCGCCGACCGGCTGATCCCCGTGGTCCGCCGGGACGAGCCGCTGCCCGGCGGGGGCACCGCCGAACTCCTCGCGCTGGACTCCGTCAAGACCGGGGAAAGCGTCCCCCTGCGCGAGGACCTGCGCGGCGGCCGCGACCTCCGGAAGCTCTTCGCCCCGCTCGCCGGCCCGGCCGCGGCCCCCGGCGTCCCCCTGCCCGGCTCCCCCCGCCGCGTCGACCTCGACGTGACCGTACGCTCCACCGGTATGAGCTGGGCCGCGGTGAGCCTGCTCCTGCGCGACCGGTACGGGGCCACCCACACGACACCGCAGGCCACCCTGCCCGCCGGGGGCGAGGCCACCCTCCGCTTCCCGCTGGACGCCCTGACCGACGCCCCCATCGGCTCCGCAGCGACCCCGCTCACCCTGGCCGGAGTCCACCTCACGTACGCCGGGGACGGCGGCCCCGCCGGAGACGGCGCCGAGCTGACCCTTCGCCGGATCGCCGTCTCCGACACCCCCGACGGCGGGGCAGCGGCCGTCTCCGCACCGGCCGCGTCCGGCCCCGCCGGAGCCTGGCAGCTGGTGCCCCCGCAGGGTTTCCGCTCCGGCGGAGTCCCCGTCCTGTCACCCGTCGCCGCAGGCTCCGGCGAGGTGCTGAGGCTGCGCTACTGGGGCGGGTTCGGCACCGACAAGGGCGTCCACGCCCTGCTGTTCCCCGCCCCCGCCGGCCCGCCCCCCACCCCGGTCCCGGCCGTCGCCACCACCGGCTACCTGAGCTCCGTCGGCGCCGCCACGGGCGACACCGTCCACCTCACCCTCGACGGGGTGACCGTCCCGCTGCGGATCACCGCCGCCGTGGACGCCCTCCCCACGGCCGGCCGGACGGCGCTCGCCGTCGACCTGCGCACCCTCGGCCGGTTCCTGCTGGAGACCGCCGGACAGCAGCCGCCCGAACCCACCGAATGGTGGCTGCCCGCCGCCTCCGCGGCCGACCCGGTCCCCGCCCGCGCCGCCGAGGCGCTCCGCCAAGGGGTGCGCACCGAACGCGTCCAGCTCAGCGGCGAGATCACCGCCGGCCTGCTCGACGACCCGCTGAGCGCGGGCCCGCAGAGCGCGCTGGCCGCCCTCGCCGCCGCCTGCGCGGTCCTCGCCGCCATCGGCTTCGCCGCCGCCACCGCCGCCGAACGGCGCGTGCGCGGACGGGAGTTCTCGGTGCTGCTCGCCCTCGGCGCCCCGCGCCGGTCGCTGGCCCGGGCCGCCGCCGCCGAAGGGGGCGTGCTGATCCTCCTCGGCACCGCGGTCGGGACCGGACTGGGCGTCGCCCTCGTCCACCTGATGGCGCCCCTGGTCGTCCTGACACCCGCCGCGCAGCGGCCGTTCCCGCCCGTACGGGTGGACATGCCGTTCTGGCAGACCCTGCTGACGGCCGCCGCCATCGCGGCCGTACCCCTGCTCGCGGCCGCCTTCAGCGGCCCCCGGGGCCGCGACATCGCCGCCCGGCTGCGCCCCGTGGAGGAGATGTGACCACCCTGCCGCCGTCCACGACCCCGCGGCCCTCCGCCACCCCGGAGCCGGACCCGGCCGCCGCCCGGCCCGCGCCGTGGGTCGCCACCCGGCTGCGGGCCGCCAGGCTGGGCACCCTGCTCGGCGCCGTGCTGGCCTTCGTCGCCGTCCTGCTGGCCGCCGCCCTGCCCAGGGCCCAGGACCGGGGCGCCGACCAGGCACTGCGGTCCTTCCTCCAGCGCGGCGGCCCCGGCTACACCAGCCTGACGGCGACCGCGCCGCCCCCCGCACAGGACCAGGGCACCGACCTCCTCGACACCACGCGGCGCACCCTGCTCGCGCACACCGGAGGCAGCTTCGAGGTCGACCCGGACGCCGTGGTGTACGGCACCTGGACCGTCAAGGGCAGGGGACTGCTGAACCCCGGACTCGACGCCCCGTCCGGCCTGCCGCCCGTGATGCGCCTGCTGTACGTCCACGACGCCCCGGCACACGTCCGGCTGGTCGAGGGGAACTGGCCCGCCGACGCGCCCCCGGCCCCCGCCGCCGGCCAGGACGGGCCTCCCCTGAAGATCGCGCTCTCCCAGCGCGCCGCCCGGACCATCGGAGCCCGCGTCGGATCGGTCCTGACGACCTCGCCCGCGCCCGGCGACGGACCCCGCGCGGAGGTCGTCGGCCTCTACACGGTCGCGGACGAGGCCGACGACTTCTGGGTGGACCTGGGCTGCCTCGCCTTCGCCTGCGAGTACCACCAGGGGGAGAACTCCTACTGGGCCGCCGACGCCCTCGTCGGCGCCGCCGACCTGCCCCGCCTGGACGGCTGGAGCTCCACCGCCGAGGACTTCTGGCGGCTCCCGGTGGACACCGGCCGGCTGCGGGCCGACCGGCTCTCCGCCACCGAACGGGACATCGCCTCGTACGTCACCGGGCCCGTCGCCGCCGAACTGGTCTCGCAGACCGGGCGGGAGATGCTCCGGACCAACTCGCGGCTGCCCGAGCTGTTCACCCAGGCCCGCGCCCGCGCCCAGGCCGCCGCTCCGCTCGCCGCCATCGGACCCGCCGGGGTCGCCGGGGTCGCCCTCGTCGTCCTGTGCCTGGCCGGCGCGCTCGCCGCGTCCCGCCGGGAGGCCGAGCTGAGGCTGCTGCTCGCCCGGGGCGGCTCACGCGCCGGGATCGTCGGCCGGCTCCTGGGCGAGGGCGCCGTCACGGTCCTCCCGGCGGCCGCGGCGGCCACCACGCTCGCCGTCCTGCTGCTGCCCACGCCCCGGCTCGCGGCCTCGCTGATCTCCGCCGCCGCGGTCGCCCTGCTCACGCTGCTGGCCTTCCCGGTCCGCGCGGCCGTCCTGCTGTCCCCGCCGCGCCCCGTCTCGCGGTGGCGCCGGCCCGTCGCGGAACTGCTCGTCCTCGCGGCGACGGGCGCCGCCGTGCTGGAGGTCCGCCGCCGGGGCGTCGCCCCCGCCGGCAGCGGCGTGGACCCGCTGCTGATCGCCGCCCCGCTGCTGCTCGCGCTGTGCGGGGGACTGCTGCTGGCCCGGATCCTGCCCCTCGTGACCGGAGGACTCGCCCGCGCGGCCGGCCGCAGCCGCGGACTGGTCGGCTTCCTCGGCCTCGCCCGCGCCGCCCGGGGTGCGGGCGGCCGGGGCGACGGCACGGCCGGCCGGAACCGGACGGGCCCCTCCGTCCTGCCGCTCATCGCGCTGCTCCTGGCCGTCACCACCGGCGGGTTCGGGGCCTCGGTCCTGGAATCCGTGGACGCGGCCCGCCTGGCCGGGGCCCA